>NZ_QPJN01000035.1:0-20259 GCF_003338615.1 Halanaerobium sp. DL-01 | reverse complement strand
TACAAAATGGATGGTGCCTTGCTAGGACATTGAGTCCGTCGCGCACCTTCTTCTATAGTACAAAATGGATGGTGCCTTGCTAGGACATTGAGTCCGTCGCGCACCTTCTTCTATAGTACAAAATGGATGGTACCTTGCTAGGACATTGAGTCCGTCGCGCACCTTCTTCTATAGTACAAAATGGATGGTGCCTTGCTAGGACATTGAGTCCTTTTTTGTCACCTGTTTTTCTCGGCGACATTTAATATCATATCAATATCACTAAACTTTGTCAAGAACTTTTTAAAAAACTTTTTTATAGATTTTTTTATATTCTCTTTGTAAAAAATGATCTTTAAAAAATGCACTTTTTAGTGCAACGATTGCTATCTTATCAATACTTATTATATTTGTCAAGGAAAATTAGTTCTCTTAAAGTTTAAAATTAAAACTCCAAGAGAACTATAATTAAATCTAATTATTAAGCTATATTTTTAATCATATTATATTATTCTTCTACATTTTTTTCTTTTTTATCTTTATCCTTTTTCTGTAATTTAATATCAGAATTACCATCTTCATTATCTTCACTTAATTCATTTTCTGGCTCTATTTTTGCAACAGATACTACTTTATCTCCTTCTTTTACATCAATTATCTTAACACCCATAGTATTTCTTCCAGTAGTAGATATTTCATTGACATTAACTCTAATAACTATTCCCTGTAAAGTAATAATCATTAATTCCATATCTTTATCCACTATTTTTGCATCTGCTAATTTACCATTTTTCTCTGTTATTTTTGCAGTTATAAGACCTTTTCCACTTCTGCTCTGTAATCGATATTCATCCAATTTAGTTCTCTTTCCAAAACCATTTTCAGTAATAATTAAAACTTCTTCTCCAGCAGAATCCAAACCTAAATTTATTACATAATCATCTTCATCTAAATCTATACCTTTTACACCAAAAGAATTTCTTCCAACCGGACGAACATCTTCTTCACTAAAATGAATAGCTTTACCATTATGAGTTATTAAAATAATTTTTTCTTTACCATCTGTATATTTTACACCAATTAATTCATCATCTTCTCTTAAATTAATACCTATCAATCCAGTATAATTGGTATCATATTCTTCTAAAGATGTCTTTTTTATAATTCCATTTTTAGTGGCCATTATAAGATAACCATCTTCAGGAAATTTTTTAATTGGTATAACAGCAGTAACTCTTTCATCTTCCTGTAATTCCAGCAGATTGACTATAGCAGTACCTCTGGCCTGCCTGCCTGCTTCGGGTATTTCAAAACCTTTCATTCTATAAACTCTACCCTGGTTAGTAAAAAATAAAAACTTATAGTGTGTTGTAGTGGTAAATATATTTTCTACAAAATCTCCTTCTTTTGTATTTATACCTATTACTCCTTTTCCACCCCTGCGCTGGCTTCTGTAGCTGTCAACAGGCATTCTCTTTATATAACCCTGGTGTGTCATAGTTATTACAATATTTTCTTCTTCAATTAAATCTTCTATTTCAAGATCTGTGACTCTCTCATGAATAGAAGTTCTTCTGTCATCATTATATTTTTTCTTAATTTCTAGTATTTCTTCTTTAATAATTTCAAGCAATTTTTCTTCATCTGTAAGTATGGAACGATAATATGCTATTTTTTTCTGTAAATCAGCATATTCTTCTTCAATTTTATCTCTTTCTAAACCTGTCAAACTCTGCAGCCTCATTCTCAGTATAGCATCTGCCTGGGTCTCTGATAAATTATAATTTTCCATTAAATTAATACGGGCATTATTTACATCTTCAGCATTTTTTATCATTTCTACAATTTCATCTATATTTGCTAAAGCTATCCTATACCCTTCTAATATATGTGCTCTATCTAAAGCTTTATCAAGATCGTATTGGGTTCTTCTTCTGACTACCTCTTTTTGATGTTCAATATAATGTTCAAGTATATCTTTTAAAGATAATACTTTTGGTTCATTATCCACCAGAGCAATCATTATTACACTAAAAGTAACCTGAAGTCTGGAATGTTTATAAAGCTGATTTAATACAACTTCCGGAGTAGCTTCTTTTTTAAGTTCAATTACTATCCTCATTCCATCTCTATCAGATTCATCTCTTATATCTGAAATAGCATCAATTTTTTCATTTTTTACAAGATCTGCAATTTTTTTGATCAAACGAGCTTTATTTACCTGATAGGGAAGTTCATCTACAATAATCTGTTTTCTATTAGCTGACATATCTTCAACTCTCGTTTTTGCCCTAACAGTTAATTTACCGCGCCCATTTTTATAAGCTTTATAGATACTTCCTTTCCCCATAATCTGTCCACCTGTTGGAAAATCAGGTCCTTTAATAATTTTCATCAATTCTTTTACAGAAATATCAGGATTTTCTATTATTTTAATTACTCCATCTATAACTTCACCAAGATTATGTGGTGGAATACTTGTTGACATACCTACTGCAATACCGGAAGCTCCATTAACAAGTAAATTTGGAAATCTTGCTGGTAAAACTTTAGGCTCTTCCAATGATTCATCAAAATTTGGTATAAAATTTACAGTATTTTTATTAATATCAGTTAATAGTTCTGAAGTAATAGAAGCCATCCTGGCCTCAGTATAACGCATAGCGGCTGCAGAATCACCATCGATAGAACCAAAATTACCATGTCCATCAACCAGAGGATACCTGTAAGAAAAATTTTGAGCCATTCTAACCATAGTATCATATACGGCTGTATCTCCATGTGGATGATACTTACCAAGTACTTCTCCAACTATACGTGCAGACTTTTTATGCGGTTTATTTGAAGTCATTCCCAGATCATTTAATGCAAATAATATTCTCCTGTGAACAGGCTTTAATCCATCTCTAACATCAGGGAGAGCTCTCCCCACAATTACACTCATAGAATAATCAAGATAAGATGTTCGCATTTCCTCATCTATATCAATTTTCTTTACTCTTGCTGCTTTTTGTTCCAAAATCTTTCACCAGCCTTTATCTTTTAGTAAAATTAAATATCCAGATTTTTTACTTCACGGGCATGTTCTTGAATAAATTCACGTCTTGGAGCTACTTTATCTCCCATAAGAATAGAAAAAGTCTCATCAGCTATAATAGCATCTTCAATACTAACCTGGAGCAGTATTCTATTTTGGGGATTCATAGTTGTATCCCATAACTGATCAGGATTCATCTCACCAAGACCTTTATATCTCTGCAGGGAAATTCTATCTCTTCCCATATCATCAAGAAGTTCCTGTAAAGATTTATCATTATACACATATTCTTCCCTTCTACCCTTTTTAACTTTATATAAAGGTGGCTGTGCTATGTATATATTGCCATTTTCTAATAGCGGCCTCATATAACGGTAGAAAAAAGTAAGTAATAAAGTCCTAATATGAGCACCATCAACATCTGCATCAGTCATAATTATTATTCTATCATAACGTAAATTATCTAAATCAAACTCCTCTCCTACACCTGTACCAATTGCAGTAATAAGAGCTCTAATTTCATCATTATTTAAAATTTTATTTAGCCGTGATTTTTCAACATTTAGAATTTTTCCCTTTAATGGTAATATAGCCTGAAATTCTCTATCTCTTCCCTGTTTGGCAGATCCACCTGCAGAATCACCCTCAACTATATATACTTCAGTATCATCAGCTTTACGCCGTGAACAATCTGCCAGTTTACCGGGGAGTGCTGTAGAAGTTAAAGCTGTTTTTCTTCTCGTCAAATCTCGTGCTTTGCGTGCTGCTTTTCTAGCCTGAGCAGCATTCTGAGCTTTATTTATAATTATTTTAGCAATTTTTGGATTTTCTTCTAAAAATGTCTTTAAAAAACCTGAAACAGCAGAATCCACAAAACCTCTAATTTCACTATTTCCAAGCTTGGTTTTAGTCTGCCCTTCAAACTGAGGATCAGCTAATTTAACACTTATAATTGCTGTTATACCTTCTCTAATATCCTCACCTTTTAGATTATCATCATTTTCTTTTAAAATTTCTTTACTTCGAGCATAGTCATTAACTGTTCTGGTCAGAGCAGATTTAAATCCACTTAAATGTGTTCCACCCTCTTTTGTATTAATATTATTTGCAAAAGTATAAATAGAACTATTATATCCATTATGATATTGTATTGCAACTTCTAAAGAACATTCTTCTCCTTCTTCTTCAATATATATAGGATCTGTAAAAAGAGTTTTTTTATTTTTATTTAAATATTTAACAAAAGAAATTAAACCACCATTATAGCAGAACTCATCTTCTTTAACTTCTTCTGCTCTGGAATCTGTAATTCTTATTTTAACACCTTTATTTAAAAAGGCCATTTCTTTTAAACGCTGGGCCAACACCCTGTAGTTAAACTCTATTTCCTCAAAAATTTCTGGATCAGGCTTAAATTCTATCATTGTACCTGTACAGCTGCTGTCACAACTTCCAATTGTCTGAAGATCATAAACAGGAATACCTCTTTCATACTTTTGTTTATAAACTTTTCCATCTTTCCAGGAAATCTCTATCTCCATCCATTCAGATAATGCATTTACAACTGAAACACCAACACCGTGCAGACCTCCAGAAACCTTATATCCTTCTCCGCCAAATTTTCCTCCAGCATGAAGGGTAGTCATAACCACTTCAACCGCAGGTTTATCAACCTGAGGATGAATTTCAACAGGAATTCCCCGTCCATCATCTCTAACCTTAACAATATTTCCTGGTTTAATTTCGACTTCAATTTCACTGCAGTAACCTGCCATTGCTTCATCTATACTGTTATCTATAACCTCATATACCAGGTGATGAAGTCCTTCACTGCTGGTAGAACCAATATACATACCGGGTCTTTTCCTAACAGCTTCCAGACCTTCTAATACCTGAATATTTTCAGCTTCATATGTTCTTTTCTCATTAATATCCATCAATATCCCCCATTTTCTTCAATAAACTTATCTACCCTGCTTGCTAGTGTTTTAGATGAGATCATTGAAAGATAAATAGTCTCTCCAGTCAACACAAAAGAACGGGGATTCCCCCCCGAATAATCAACAATAAATCCTTCTTCATCAGAAATATGCATAAATTCTTTTGTAATATCTGAAGTAGTTGTTTTTTCTAAATCACCAATTAGTACTACTTCTTCTGATAAAATCATATTACCACCACCAAGATGTAAAAACATGTGATAAATTCACCTTCTTTCTGTAATTCTCCCCTGATTAACTTCATAAATATTATAGGAGTTATTACGCAAACCTGATAAATTTTCTTCATCTGTTGCTGTAATAATAGTTTGTATATTATCTGCTATAACTTTAAGCAGTGTTTCTCTTCTGGAACTATCAAGTTCAGAAAATACATCATCAAGCAGCAAAACCGGATATTCACCTGTTTCAGATTTCATAAATTCCAGTTCTGCTAGTTTTAAGGACAGCGCGGCAGTCCTCTGCTGTCCCTGTGAACCATATTTTCTCAATTCTTTTTCATTTAATTTTAGAATAAGATCATCTCTGTGTGGACCTACTACTGTATAACCTCTATTTATCTCCTGTTCTCTATTTTTTAATAAATTTTCTGCAAAAAGTTTTTTTAATTCTGCTTCTCCAAGTTTTCTAGAAAACCCTTTCAAACTAATATCATATTCTAATTTTAAATCTTCACTTCCCTTAGTGATCTGCCTTTGAGCAAGCCGTGCCAGAATTTTTAGTTTATCAATAACTTCTAACCTTTTGAGAATAATTTTACTTCCAATTTCAGAAAGTTGACTGTCCCAGATTGAAAGCATATCTCCTTCTGAAGATTGATTTTTATTTTGAATAGATTTTAACAAATTATTTCTCTGCTTTAATATATGATTATATTTTCCCATAAGATGATGATAATATCTGCTTACCTGAGAAATCTCCAAATCAATAAAATTTCTTCTGTGTGAAGGGCCTTCTTTAACAATTTTTAAATCTTCTGGAGAAAAAAGAACAACATTAAGATAACCCATAATTTCATTTATTTTAGAAAGTGGATTATCATTTAATTCAACTTTTCTTCCACTGCTGTCAAGCCGCATTGCCAGCTTTATTTTCCCATCTCTTTTACTTAAAATTGCCTGAACAAGTGCCTGATTATATTCCCATTTAATCATCTCAGAATTCACATTTGTTCTGTGAGAATCTGCAGCTGCCAGAATATATATTGCTTCAAGAAAATTTGTTTTTCCCTGCCCATTGGCTCCAAGAAATATATTTAAATTTGGATTTAAATCAAGTATTAACTCATCAAAATTTCTAAAATGACGGCAGAGAATTTTTTTTAGATACATGTTTAGCCTCTACTCACTAAAAATTTTTTTTCATCAGGTAAAAAAGTAACTTCATCACCAGGTACTAAAGTTCTACCTCTCTTCTTTTCTATTTCTCCATTAACCTCAATTTCTCCTGCCTGAATAAAGTTTTTAGCTTCTCCACCTGTCATAACTATATTAGACCATTTCAAAAACTGATCCAGTTTAATCGATTCAGTATTTATTTTTACCCTTTCCACGAATATCACCCCTTTAAGACTGTGACCTAACAGGCATAATTAAATAAATAAATTTATCCTGTTCAGATTTTATAACCAGAGGATTAAGTGGTCCGATCATTTCAAACTTAACCTCTTCTTCATCTAATACTTTTAGAACATCAAGTAAATATCCAGCATCTATATTTATATTTTGTTCATTTCCATTCATTTCTATTTTTACTTCTTCATGTGCATATCCAGAACTTCCTTCAATGGAATCAATTTCCAGCATATTATTAACTGCCTTCAATTTTATTATATTTGCATCCAGTCTTGCAATTAAAGAGGCTCTTTTTACAGCTTTATAAAGTCTGGATAAATCTGCATAAAACTCAGAATTAAATTCATCAGGTATAACTAATTCATAATTTGGAAATTCACCTTCGATTAATCTAGATATAAATACAATTCCATTAAATTTAAATTTAACATAATTTTCGTCTATCACAATTTCAGCAGAACCTTCTTCTTTTAGCAGGCTGTTTAATTCCTGAAGTGTACTGCCTGGAAGAATAACCTCAACATTTTTGTCTATATTTGTCTTCATATCTGCTTCAATATAGGATAATCTATATGTATTTGTAGATATCATTCTTACTTCTTCCGGCTTTATAACAAATAAAGCACCAGTTAAAACTGGCTGTGTTTCATCACTTGAAGTAGAAATTATTACCTTTTCTATCATATTTTTTAATTTAACAGCAGGAAAATTAAATTCTGCATTTTTATTTACTTCAGGTAAATTAGGAAATTCATCCGGATCATAACCATTAATTTTAAATAAAGAACTTAAACACTTAATTTCTGCCTGCCATTTATCTTTGTTTAAATTAAAATAAATTTCTTCATCAGGTAATTCTCTAACAATATTTAACAGCTGACTTGCCGGCAGTACAATTGATCCTTCTTTTTCTATATCAGCCATTATCCTGTATTCTATTCCCAGCTCAAGATCTGTTGCTTTCAAAATTAATCCATTATTAGAAACTGCTTTTATATGTACACCTGTAAGAATTGGAAGAGTTTTGCTTGTAGCTACAGCTTGCCGCACAATATTTAACCCATTATAAAGATCTTTTTGATTAACTTTAAATTTCAAATTTAATCCCTCCAGTTTTTAGTTATCCACAAAAATAAATTTTTAAATTATAGTTAATTTATATATAAAACTAGTAGTAATAGTAGTAGGGGCTGTTGATATGTGGAAAACCCTTAACAGCATTACAGTTTAGTAATTATACCTGTAGATAAAATGTTGATTATAAGATGCAAAGTTATCCACATACTAACAGTTTAAATTTATTAACAATTTATCAACAGGAACCTTAATAACTATCCACATATTTTGTTGATAATTTATCCGTGTTTAATTTCATCTATCAAACGATCAATTTTATTTTTAAAATCCAGTTCATTTTCCATTTTTTCCTTAATTTTATTATGAGCGTGAATAACAGTTGTATGATCTCTGCCTCCAAATTCATCTCCTATATGGGGAAGAGAAAAATCGGTTAGTTCTCTGGAAAGATACATTGCTATCTGTCGGGGAAAGGCAATATTCTGAGTTCTTTTTTTAGATTCCATATCTTCCATTTTTAAATTATAATTTTCAGTAATTATTTTTTTAATTCTTTCTATATTAACTTCTATATGTTTTTCTTGATTTTTATTAACCAGATCTTTCAGAGCTTCCCTGGCAAGATCTACATCTACTTCCCTGTCTACAAGTGAAGAATAGGCAATAACTTTGATAAGAGCACCTTCTAATTCCCTAATATTTGACTGAATTTTATTTGCTATATAAATAACTACTTCATTGGGAATTGTAAGATTTTCTATATCTGCTTTTTTTCTTAAAATAGCTATTCTTGTTTCCAAATCAGGTTTTTGAATATCTGTAATAAGTCCCCATTCAAAGCGGGATCTCAATCTTTCTTCAAGGGTAGGTATTTCTTTAGGAGGTCTATCACTTGATATAATAAGCTGGCGGTTGGATTCATGTAATGTATTAAAAGTATGAAAAAACTCTTCCTGAGTTCTTTCTTTACCGGCTAAAAATTGAATATCATCTACCAGAAGAATATCAATATTTCTGTATTTATCTCTAAAATCTACGGTTCTGTCATCTTTAATAGAGTTAATTAATTCATTTGTAAATGTTTCCGAAGAAACATATACTACTTTATAATCAGGATTATTTTTCAAAATAAAGTGTGCAATTGCCTGCATAAGGTGGGTTTTACCAAGTCCTACATCTCCATAAATAAAGAGAGGATTATAAGCTTTTGCAGGTGCTTCAGCCACAGCCAGTGAAGCAGCATGGGCAAATCTATTGCTGTTACCTACAACAAAGGTTTCAAAAGTATATTTGGGATTAAAACCATTTTGAAGTTCAATTTGAGGGCCTGTTTCAGATTCATTTTTAGAATTTTTTTCCGATTCAATATCAGAAATAACAGTGTTGTCTTCATTTTTCTTAAAATCTTTAACTTCATCTGGTGTTAATAATATAAGGGACCATTTATTTCCAGTCAGTTTAACCAGAATATCTTCAATTAACTCTGTATATTGAGATTCAATCCAGTCCTGTATAAAATTATTAGGAACCTGTAATATTAAGTGACTGTCATTTGTTGTAGTAACCGGTTTTGTTTCCGAGAACCAGGTATTAAAGCTGGGATTACTTAATTGCCCTTTAATAGTTTCAAGAGTTTTTTTCCATATGTGATCAAGTTCTTTTTGCGAAAAAGACATAAAATACCTCCTGTAGTTCATTAAATATATCATTAAAAAAACATAACCATAATTGTGGATAAAATATAGAGTTATCCCCATTCATGTGGATAAATACGGCAGTTATCCACATGAATTTTGATGAATATAGTACTTGTTATGATAGTGAAAATAATAATTATAAATAAAATAACAAAAAAATTTGTGAATAAAAAAGAAAAAGTTATCCACAAAATAATGCAGTTATCAACAATTTGTGGATAAAAAACAGACGTTTTGTGGATAAGTAGGGATAAAATACTAAATTTTTTAGTTTTTGTGGATTAAAAAATTAACAGGCTGTTAATAGATAGTTAACTAATTTGATAAAAAAGTTAAACGGTCTCTTCTAAATAATCAATATAATAATAACAGATTATCAACAATTTATCAACAAAAATAATTTTCGTAATAGTTGTGGATAAGTTAAAAATCCTTGACTCTATTATATAAATAACATATAATTTTAAATGTATAAGTAAAATAAATTGGAATTTTTGTGTACTGTTTTTTTGGGAGGTCTTTTAGTGGAGAGTCTAAAAAAGAATAGAGAGTTTAAAAGAGTTTATAAAAATGGAAAATCATATGCGACCAGAAATCTTGTTATATACTGTCTTCCGACAAAATTAGACAAAAATCGATATGGGTTTTCTGTCAGCAAAAGAGTTGGAAAAGCAGTTATTAGGAACAAAATAAAGAGAAGGCTGAAAGAAATTGTTAGAGAATTTGAAAAACAATATAATTTTAAAGCATATGATATTATTTTTATAGCTCGCAATCCAATTGTAGATCTTGATTTTTATCAGCTTAAAAGAGATGTGCGCCGTTTATATAGAAAATCAGGACTTATTAAATAAATTGGGAAAATATTATTAGGAGGTAGATTTATGCAGAAGATATTGTTAACTCTGATAAATATCTACCAGAAAGTTATCTCTCCCTGGACTCCTAAAAGCTGTCGTTACTACCCCACTTGTTCAGAGTACAGCAGGCGCGCAGTTTTAAAATATGGAGCCCTTAAAGGTGGCTGGATGGGATTGAAGCGTATTCTGCGCTGTCATCCATTTCACTCAGGAGGATATGATCCGGTAGAATAGGAGGAAATTATTTAATGTTCATTTTTAGCTGGTTAAGTGATTTTATGACAAATGCACTAGTGTTTATCCACAGTCTGGTAGGCAATTATGGTCTGGCAATTATAATTTTTACTTTAATTATCAAGATATTGCTTTATCCATTAACTGCAAAACAGACCAGATCAATGAAGGAAATGCAGGAACTGCAACCTGAAATTAAAAAAATTCAGAACAAGTATAAAGATAATAAAGAAAAGCAGCAGGAAGAGATGATGGATCTTTATAAAAAGCATAATATTAATCCTGCAGCAGGATGTCTTCCAATGATTCTGCAGCTTATTATCTTAATACCACTTTATCGTTCTATTTTAGCTATGGGACCAACTATGCAGAGTAGTACATTTCTCTGGATAGGTACTTTAACAAGTGGTTCTTTAGCTGAACCAGATGTTGCTATTGTTATTCTAAATGCTGTTGTAATGATAGGTCAAACATATTTAACTCAAAAAATGTCAGGCAGTGGTCAAAAAGGTAATATGATGATGTGGATTATGCCTCTATTTATCGTATTTATTGGATTTCAACTGCCGGCTGGAGTACTGTTATACTGGTTTACATCTACATTATTTACAGTAGTTCAGCAGTATATTTTGGCCAATGAACCTAGTAAAATTAAGGAGGCCGCAGAATAATCATGGATAATACCAGTATTGTTAAAAAAGCCAAAACTGTCGATGAAGCAGTAGAAAAAGCTTTAAAAGAACTGGGTATTACTAAAGAAAAAGCAGAAATAAAAGTAATTGATGAAGGAAACAGGGGATTGCTGGGGCTGATTGGTGGTAAAGATGCTGTTGTGGAAGTCAGCAAAAAGTTTAATCCTATTGAGGAAGGTAAAAAATTTTTGGAAAAGCTTTTTACTAAAGCCAATCTAGATGTAGAAGTAGAGGTTGTCGAAGAAAAAACAGACGATGAACAGGTTTTGTATAATCTAAAAAGTCCGAAGGAGCTGGGACTTGTAATTGGTCACAGAGGAGAAACGCTGGATGCACTTCAATACATCAGTTCTATAGTAATTAATAAAGAGATGATGGAATATTATAGAATTTTACTTGATGCTGAGGGGTATAGGGATAGAAGAAAAGAAACTCTGGAAAGGCTGGCCAGAAAAATGGCTGATAGAGCTGTTCAAAAAGGCCGAAAAGTAGTTCTGGAGCCGATGCCTCCTCACGAAAGGCGAATTATCCATATGGAATTAAAAGATAATTCCAGAGTTAAATCCTACAGTGAAGGAAAAGAACCGTTTCGCAAAGTAATGATTGAACCGATTAAAGAATAATTGTGATCTGTAGATATGAATTCGATTTCAAACCCAGTGGGATATTTCCTGCTGGGTTAAATTATTCAGGAGGTGTAAAAATGGATATTTTAAGAGAGGATACTATAACAGCTATCGCAACACCTTTTGGGACTGGAGGGACCGGCAAAATACGCATAAGTGGTCCTGATGCTTATAAAATAGGTGATATTCTTTTCAAAAGTGCAAAAAATAATAAAAAAATTTCAGAACAGAAAACATATACTGCTCATTATGGTTATGTAGTAGATCCTAAAAAAAATAAAGTTATAGATGAAGTAGTAGCCTTATTAATGAGGGGTCCTCATTCATTTACAGGAGAAAATGTTTTGGAGTTTGACTGTCATGGTGGTATGACACCATTGAGAAGTGTTCTGGATCTGGTTCTGGAAAATGGTGCCAGACTTGCTGAAAAGGGAGAATTTTCTCGGAGAGCATTTTTGAATGGTCGTATAGATCTGGCTCAGGCAGAAGCAATTATTGAAATAATAAATTCCAAAACAGATAAAGGGATGGATATAGCAGTTGACCAGCTGAATGGAAAACTTTCGGAAAAGGTAGATGAAATAAAAGAAAATGCAGTGGAAATTTTAGCACATCTGGAAGCTGCAATTGATTATCCTGAAGATGAAATAGAAGGTTTTTCTTCAGAAAAACTGGCAGAACGCCTGGATGATATAAAAGAAGAAATTAAAAAACTTCTCGCAACAAGTCAGCAGGGGAAAATATATAAAGAAGGTTTAAAAACAGTTATTGTTGGTAAACCTAATGTAGGAAAATCAAGTCTACTCAATTATTTTTTGCAAGAAAAAAGAGCGATTGTAACAGAAGTTCCTGGCACAACCAGAGATGTAATAGAGGAATATGTTAATTTAAAAGGAATACCTTTAAAGATAATTGATACAGCCGGTATAAGAGAAACTGAAGATGAAGTAGAAAAAATAGGAGTGGAAAGAACACGGCAATCTGTTTCTAAAGCAGACCTTGTACTTTTTATGCTGGATATAAGTCAGGGACTTACGCGGGAAGATAAAGAAATATATAAACTTGTAAAAGAAAAGCCGGTTATAGTAATTGTAAATAAAACAGATTTAAATCCAAAATTAAGCCACATTAATATCGAAAAAGAATTCAGCGAACACAACCTACTCTGGATTTCTCTTTTGGAAGAAGAAGGGCTGGATAATTTAAAAAATGCAATTATGGATGAGGTACTAAAAGATGAGATAGAAGCAGATGCTGATTTAATTATTACCAGAAGCAGACATAAAAATGCTTTAAAAAAAGCATTATCAGCAGTAAAAAGAGTAATTGTTTCACATGAAACAAACTTACCTTATGATTTTTTAACAATAGATTTAAAAGATTGTCTTAATGCTCTGGGAGAAATTACTGGAGAAACAGTAGCTGAAGATATTATTGATAGAATTTTTGAAGATTTTTGTCTTGGCAAATAAAGAAAGGAGAACTTCAATGGATTATCATAAATACCCAACTGAATATGATGTAATAGTAATTGGTGCCGGTCATGCAGGCTGTGAAGCATCTCTTGCTCCAGCCAGAATGGGATTTAAAACCCTGACATTAACAGTGAATTTAGATCATGTTGCTTTTATGCCCTGTAATCCCTCTTTGGGTGGGCCTGGAAAGTCACATATTGTTAGAGAAATAGATGCTTTAGGTGGAGAAATGGCTAAAAATATGGATGAAACTATGATTCAAATAAGAATGCTTAATACAAGTAAAGGACCTGCTGTACATGGACTCAGGGGACAGGCTGATAAAAAAGCATATCATCTGCGCATGAAACAGGTGCTGGAAAATCAGGACAATCTAGATTTAAAACAGCAGATCGCAGAACAAATAGTTGTAGAAGATGGAAAAGTAAAAGGTGTTATAACTAAAACGGGAATCTTTTTTGCTGGAAAAAAAGTTATACTTACAACTGGAACCTTTCTTAAAGGAAGAATTATTATAGGTGATGCTAAATTTAATGCAGGACCAAATCAGCAGTATCCTGCCAATAAATTATCAGAAAATCTAAAAGATCTGAATATTTCTCTTAGAAGGTTTAAAACAGGAACTCCGGCAAGAGTTAGCAAAAGATCACTTGATTTTAGCAAAATGACTCCCCAGTGTGGTGAGGAAGGTCTTTCTTTTTCATTCAAATCAGATCCTTTAACCGGAGAACAGGTGATGTGTTATTTAACATATACAACAGAAGCAACACATGAAATTATTAAGAAAAATAAAATGAGAACTCCCTTGTTTAGTGGGGTTATAGAAGGAGTGGGCCCCAGGTACTGCCCTTCAATAGAAGATAAAGTGGTGCGTTTTCCCGATAAGAGGAGGCATCAGCTTTTTATAGAACCAGAAGGACTGGGAACTGATGAATACTATATTTCTGGTTTGTCCACAAGTCTACCTCATGATGTTCAGATAGAAATGATTAGAACAATTCCGGGGATGGAAAAGGCAGAAATTATGAGACCTGGATATGCAATAGAATATGACTGTCTGGATCCAGAAGAGTTAAAACTTGATCTTGAACTAAAAAAAATAAATGGTTTATATGCAGCAGGGCAAATAAATGGGACTTCAGGATATGAAGAAGCAGCTGGACAGGGATTAATAGCTGGAATAAATGCAGCTTTAAGTCTTCAGAAAAAGGAATCAATTATATTAAAAAGGTCACAAGCCTATATAGGGGTTTTAATAGATGATCTTGTAACTAAAGGAACTCCTGAACCCTATCGTATTATGACTTCGCGTGCAGAATATAGACTTCTTTTGCGCCAGGATAATGCTGATCAGAGGCTGATACCTCTGGGTTATGAAGTGGGGCTTATATCAGAAAAAAGATATCAGAAATTTAAAGAAAAACTGCACAAAATAGAAGAAATTCTGTCATATCTTCGTGATGAAAGCAACCAGGTTAATCCAACACCTGAAGTTTTAGAAAAACTAAAAAAAATTGGAAGTGGTAATTTGAGTAAACCTGTAAAACTGTCAGCACTGCTGAGGAGGCCGGAAATATCTTATGAAGATCTGCGTGAATTTACAGATGATCTGCCGGAAATTCCGGACAGTGTAATAGAACAGATAGAAATTCAGGTCAAATATAAAGGTTATATAGATAGACAGCTTTCTCAGGTTGAGCAGTTCAGAAAAATGGAAGAGAAAAAAATTCCTGAAGATATAGATTACAGCAGTCTGGACAATTTGCGTCTTGAAGCAAGAGAAAAACTAAATAAAGTAAAGCCGCTATCAATAGGTCAGGCTTCGAGAATTTCTGGAGTTTCTCCAGCAGATATTTCGGTTCTTATGATATATTTAGAACAGTTTAATCGGAACAGGAGCAGTGATGATGGAGATAACTAAAGAAAAATTTATAGACAAAGTACGAGGTGGACTCGAAAATTTAAATTTATATTACAGTAAAGAACAGCTGGAACAGCTGTGGGTATATTATAATTTTCTAAAAACTGAAAACAAAAAATACAATCTTACTTCAATCACAGAAGCAGATGCAGTAATAAAAAAACATTTTTTAGATTCACTGGCTCTGCTTCCTCATATTAATACGGAAGAAAAACACCGCTGGCTTGATATAGGGACAGGTGCCGGATTTCCCGGCCTGGTTTTAAAATTATTTTTGCCGGGAGATGGATTTTATTTGATTGATTCATCCAGCAAAAAGGCCAATTTTTTAAATCAGCTCATTTACAGGCTGAATATTAGTGGAGTTGAAGCAACTCACGGTAGAGCTGAAGACTTAGCAGACATTGAAGGCTGGAGAGAATCATTTGATTTTGTTACTTCCAGAGCTGTTGCTCCACTGAATATTTTGCTGGAATATGTACTTCCTTTTGTTAGAAAAGGTGGATATGGATATTTATACAAAGGTCCTGATTATAAAAAAGAAATTAATAAAGCTGATAATGCATTAAAAACTTTAGGGGGAAAAATAGAAAAAATATTAGAGGTTAATGTACCTGGTTTATCTGCAGGAAGATACATTATTGCAGCAAAAAAAATAGGGATTACTGATAAAAAATATCCGCGTAGAGCTGGTATTCCAAAAAAACGCCCTTTATAAAAAAGAAGGATTTTAAACTACAGTAAAGAATAATATAATTGGAGCAGACGGGAGGTAAAGTCATATGAAAATCCCTTTTTTAAGCAGAGATGATGTTCAAGAAAATATTACAAAAATTTCTGTAGATGAAATAGAAACAAATCCTTTTCAGCCGAGAACAGATTTTGATGAAGATGAGATTTTTGAACTGGCGGCTTCCATTGACAGCTACGGAATTATTCAGCCGATAACAGTGAGAAAAACAAAAGAAAAATATCAGCTTATAGCTGGAGAAAGAAGGTTGAGAGCTGCCGTTAAAGCGGGTAAAAAAGAGATTCCCGCTGTAATTAGAGATTTTACCGATCAGGAGATGGCAGAAATTGCTCTTGTGGAAAATCTCCAGAGAAAAGATTTGAATTTTATGGAAGAGGCTTCAGCTTATGCCCGTTTGCTTGATGAATTTAATTTAACACAGCAGGAGCTGGCTGATAAAGTTGGGAAAAGTCAGTCTACAGTTGCAAATAAAGTAAGGCTGCTCAATTTGCCAGAATCTGTTAGGGAAAAGATGAAGATTCCTTTTTTAAGTGAACGTCATGCTAGAGCTTTATTAAAACTTGAATCAGAAAAAGAACAGCTATCTATTTTAAAGGTAGTCACAAAAAAAGAGCTGACAGTAAGAGAAACAGAGCGGTTAATTAAAGATCATCTAAAAAAAGATAAAACAGAAAGAAAAAAGAATATAAAAAGAGTATATTCCGATTTAAGAATTTTTGTAAATTCACTGGAAAAAACTATTTCGGAAATAAAAGATTCTGGAATAAATATTAATGTTGATAAAAAAGAAAATGAAGATTGTATAGAATTTAATATAAAATTGCAGAAAAAATAAAGCAGATGCTGTTTTGAAAGAGGTGTAATAATGGGCAAAAAAATAGCTATTGTTAATCAAAAAGGTGGGGTAGGGAAAAGTACAACAGCTGTTAATCTGGGAGCTTGTCTTGCCGAAAATGGCTGTAAAGTACTGCTGATAGATATTGATCCTCAAGGTAATGCAACAAGTGGGGTAGGTATAGAAAAAAGTACTGCTGAGCTTACTACTTATAATGTTTTAATAGAAGATGTACCTGCAGAAAAGGCTGTTGTAAAAACTGAAACAGAAAATCTACATATAATTCCTGCGAATATTGAACTGGCAGGTGCGGAAATAGAATTAGTTTCAATTATTTCCCGGGAAAGTAAGTTAAAAAATGTCATAAAGCCTATTGTTGACCATTATGATTATATAATAATTGACTGCCCACCATCTCTTGGTCTGCTTACTTTAAATGCACTTACAGCTGCAGATAGTATTATGGTACCTATTCAGTGTGAATATTATGCACTGGAAGGATTAGGTCAGCTTATGCAGACTGTTGAACTTGTGCGGAAAAATTTAAATTCTGATTTGAGAATCGAAGGTGTTGTAATGACAATGTATGATGCTAGAACTAATCTTTCACAGCAGGTGATAAAGGAAGTAAAAGATTATTTTTCAAATCTGGTATTTGAGACAGTAATCCCGCGCAATGTAAGGCTCAGTGAAGCTCCGAGTTTTGGCAAACCCATATTAAGTTACAGTTCCAATTCCAGTGGGGCAGAAGCTTATAGAAATCTTGCAGAGGAAGTGATCAATAATGAGTAAAAAAAGGCTTGGAAAAGGGTTGAGTGCTTTAATAAATGATCAGGATAATATAGATTCCAGCAGTATAGAAAACATATTTATAGAGAATATAGAGCCAAATCCATATCAGCCTAGAAAACATTTTGATGAAAAGTCCATGCTGGAATTAAGTGAATCAATAAAAGAAAAGGGAGTTATTCAGCCTGTAACAGTTCGTAAAATAAAAGCAGAGAAATATCAGCTTGTTGCTGGTGAAAGGCGCTGGAGAGCTGCCAAAAAAGCAGGTCTTGATAAAATACCTGCTGTTGTCAAAAATTTCAGTGATCAAGAAGTTTTAGAAATTGCACTTATAGAAAATATTCAGCGTGAAGATTTAAATCCCATTGAAGAAGCAGAAGCATATAAGCAGATGCTGGATGAATTTAATTTTACTCAGGAAGAGGTGGCGGGAAAAGTCGGCAAAAGCCGCTCTAATATTGCTAATATGGTTAGGCTTTTAAATCTGGCGGATAAAGTTAAAAACCATCTTTCGCGAGGCACAATTTCTGTTGGACATGCCAGAGCTCTGCTGGGTCTGGATGATGAATCTGCTCAGGTTGCTGCCTGTGAAAATATAATTATACAGGATTTAACTGTAAGAGAAACAGAAAATTATGTTGATAAATTAAAAAATCCATCCATTACGAAAAAAAGTAGAAGGAAAGAAAAATTGCCTCAAGAGTGGCAGGAAGCTGCCCGGGTTCTTTCCGAAAAACTGGGCAGCACTGTTAAAATAAAGCAGAAAAAAAGGAATAATTTACTTATGATTGAAATAGATAGTATAGATAAAATTAAAAATATAATCAAAAAACTAAGTTGATTTTTGTTTCACATGAAACATCAACTATAATTTTAAAGAGGTGTAAAAATGTTTATAATTATTGTCGGTGGCGGTAAGCTGGGCAGATATCTCTGTCGAGATCTAATAAATAAAGGTCACCAGGTAGTGGTTGTTGAACAGGATATTGAAAAATCTAATTTAATTTCAAAACAGTATGGAGTTGAAGTGATAAATGGAGATGGTTCAGAAAAAGATGTGCTGAAAAAAGCAGGAGCAGAAGAAGCAGATCTTCTTCTGGCAGCTACCAGAGATGATCAGGATAATATGGTTATCTGTCAGCTGGCTGAAAGGCAGTTTGATATTAAGCGTACGCTGACAACTGTAAATAATCCCGGTAATGAAAAACTGTTTAACTGGCTTGGAGTTAATGTTGCAGTAAGCAGTGCTTCTATTTTAACAGCACTGGTTGATCAGGAAGAAATTCTTGAAGAAATGTACGAAAACTTTTTAAATGAAGATGATGAGATGAAGATGATTAGATTAACTGTTAGAGACACAGCACCGGCTAAAGGCATGCTTATTAGGGAACTGGATCTACCTTTAGAATCGGTAATAGTGACAATCTTAAGGGGAGAAAAGCCCATAGTTCCTAGAGGAAATACTTATATAAAAAATGGAGATCTACTTATGATTCTGACCAAAAATGAATTTGTAGAAGAATTAACGACAATGTTCTGTCCTAAAAAAGTAAATGAAAAAGAAGAAACAGTGGTATAAATATACAGCAGTGAGCAGGTAGGTGTTAATATGGTAGGTACACTTGTTAATGTGGCGGCTATTCTGGCCGGCAGCACAGTAGGTATTATATTTCGTGGGCGCTTTCCGAAAAAAATCCAGAATACAGTAATAGATGGGATCTGTTTGGCTGTTCTTTTGATAGGTTTTCAAATGGCCTTTAGTATAGATAAATCAATAGATACTTTACTTGTTATTTTTAGTCTTGTTATCGGGGGTATAATTGGAGAAATATTTGCTTTAGAGGATAAACTTAATCAGTTTGGAGAAAAATTAAAACATCGATTCGGTGGTAAGGATGATCTTTTTGTACAGGGATTTGTGCAGGCAAGTTTAATTTTTTGTGTGGGAGCTATGGCAATTATGGGATCAATTCAGGATGGACTTAATGGAGATCCCAGTATTTTATTTACAAAATCACTCCTGGATGGAACGACCTCTATTGCTTTTGCAGCTACAACCGGAATAGGGGTGGCTTTTTCTGCTCTGCCTGTTTTAATATATCAGGGCGGCATAACTCTAGCTGCTTCATATGCAGAAAAAATACTGACAGCAGATATGATACGTATAATGACATCTGCTGGAGGACTTTTAATTGTTGCTATTGGGTTAAATATGCTGGGTGCTGTAAAAATAAAGGCTGGTAATTTACTACCTTCACTTGCAGTTGCGGTTATTCTTGCTGGTATATTTTTTTGATAACAGTGAGTACATAGAAGTGTAAAAATAGAGAAAAAATTAAGTATATTGGCTGGCTGAAAAACAAAAGCGATAAATAATGAAAAATTAAAAAACTTTGTGATAAAAATAATTTTTAGAAAATTTTGCAATATTTTAAATAATAAGTTATAATAAAATTGAAATGAACAGAATACACTCGGTTGAAACTCAGGTGAGAGTCCTTAAAAAGGCGCCGAAGGAGCAAGGGAAAATCCCGAAACTCTCAGGTACAAAGAATCTGAGTGGACGAAACTCTGGACAGTACATGAACAGAGAGGCGGTTTTTTATCCGACTCTCTGTTTTTTGTGTGCTCCGTAAATTATTCTGATAATAGGTGAAAGTCCTATCTATGTTGTGGCATGTATCATGTAGAAGTCAACAGTGACAGGGTGTT
>NZ_QPJN01000034.1:0-22695 GCF_003338615.1 Halanaerobium sp. DL-01 | reverse complement strand
GAAGATCAGATAAGTATGATGGAAATGGTGCTTGATGTTGATGCAATAGTGGAAGAAGTTAAAACTTATAGAGAAAAATACTCTAAATATACTCTCTAAAGCTTTTTGCTTTTGATTGTGAATTAATTACCTTGAAAGGGGTGGACCGCGGTGAAACTTGAACTTGGAAATTTTTATGTTAAAGATATCAACTTTGGTGAGAAAACTGCATTTAAAGATGAAATTTTATCCATAAATAAAGAAGAAGCTTTAGAAGTAGTTTATAAAGATGAACATATCACCGAAGCTGATATCAAAATTGTAAGGCCCGGAGATATGGTCCGTCTGGTTCCGGTAAAAGAGGCGATAGAACCTCGCTGTCGTGTGGATGGAGGCGCATTATTTCCTGGTGTTACAGGAAAGCTTATCCAGGCCGGAGATGGTAAAACCAACTGTTTAAAAGATATGAGTGTACTTGTAGTTGGAAAACACTGGGGTGGATTTCAGGATGGTTTAATTGATATGGGTGGAGAAGGAGCAAAATATACTTATTTTTCTTCTCTAAAAAATGTTGTTTTAGTGGCTGATACTGACGAAGAATTTGAAAAAAGGGAACAGCAGAAAAAGAATCATGCCTTAAGATGGGCAGGTATGCGGTTAGCTGAATATTTAGGAAAAACTGTTAAAGCTTTAGAACCTGAAGATAAAGAAGAATATTCTTTAGAGCCGGTAACAAAACGTGCAAAAGAAGTTACTGAACTTCCTTCAGTAGTTATAGTAATGCAGCCGCAGTCTCAGATGGAAGAGTTGGGATATAATGATTTAAATTATGGTTGGGATACAAATCGGATGCTGCCAACATTTATGCATCCAAATGAAATTTTGGATGGTGCAGTGATTTCCGGTAGTTTTATGCCGAGTTCATCCAAGTGGTCAACATATGATTTTCAGAATTTTCCACTTATAAAAAGATTATATAAAGAACATGGAAAAACCATAAACTTTTTGGGTGTGATAATGTCAAATCTAAATGTTGCCCTTGAGCAGAAAGAAAGATCTGCTTTGTTTGTAGCACAGATGGCAAAATCTCTGGGAGCAGATGCAGCTGTAGTGACAGAGGAAGGTTATGGTAATCCAGATGCAGATTATATTGGCTGTATTGTAGCTTTGGAAGATGCTGGTATTAAAACTGTTGGTGTAAGTAATGAAGCAACAGGTAGAGATGGTGGCTCACAGCCATTAGTTACACTTGATCCTAAAGCAGATGCACTTGTATCTACCGGTAATGTTTCTGAATTAATTACATTACCACCGATGGAGACAGTTATTGGAGAACTTGAAGCACTTGCTAGAGATGGTCTTTCTGGTGGGTGGGCTGATGATGAAATTCTTGGTTCTTCAGTAAAAGAAGATGGATCTATTATTATGGAAAACAATTCAATGTTCTGTGGAGATCAAATTGCAGGATGGTCACCAAAAACCATGAAAGAATTTTAAACCCGGGAGGTGAAAAAATTGAAAAAAGCAGTTGTATATTTAAATCAGTTTTTTGGACAGATTGGTGGAGAAGAAGTAGCAGACCATCCTCCAGAAATTCGGGAAGAAAAAGTTGGAGCAGCTATGTTATATGATCAGCTACTTGATGGTGAAGTCACCCATACAGTTATTTGTGGAGATAATTATATGGGGAGTAATAAAGATAAAGCAATTGACACAATTTTAGATTTTTTGGAAGATGTAGAGTTTGATATCTTCTTTGCTGGGCCTGCTTTTCAGGCCGGACGTTATGGTATAGCATGTGGTGAGATAGGTAAAGCAGTAAAAGAGAAATTTAATGTCCCAGTTATATCTTCAATGAATATAGAAAATCCCGGGGTTGAAATATTTAAAAAAGATATTTATATATTTCCCGGCGGGCACAGTGCAGCTAAAATGAAAAATGATGTAACAAAGATGGTTGAATTTGGAAATAAAATTTTAAATAATGAAGAATTATTGCCAGCAGAAGAAGAGGGATATTATAAAAGAGGTATTAGACATCAGTACTTTTTGAAAGATAAAACACCTGCAGCTGAAAGAGCTGTAGAAATGCTTTTGAAAAAAATTAATGGAGAAGATTTTGAAAGTGAACTGCCAATACCAGAGCTGGATAGAGTTGATATAGCTCCTGCTGTGGAAGATTTAAGTGATGCTAAAATAGCTCTTGTCACTTCCGGTGGTATTGTACCTGTAGATAATCCTGATAAAATTCAATCTGCCTCAGCAACTAGATGGGGAAAATACGATATCAGTGGTATGGAAAAATTAGGAAATAGAGAAGATGGTGCATTTAAAACAATTCATGCAGGTTATGATCCTGCAGCAGCAGATGCAGATCCTAATGTTGTAGTTCCTGTTGATGCAATGCGTGCTTACGAAAAAGAGGGTAAGATAGGTAAGCTGCACAACTATTTTTATTCAACAGTAGGAACTGGAACTACTCAGGGTGAAGCAGCCAGAATGGGTAGGGAAATAGCCCAGGACCTTAAGGAGGCTGAAGTTCAGGCAGTAATATTAACTTCTACCTGAGGTACCTGTACACGTTGCGGTGCAACAATGGTAAAAGAAATAGAAAGAGCCGGATTCCCGGTTGTTCAGATGGCTAACTTAATTCCTGTAGCAAAAACTGTTGGTTCAAATAGAATTGTTCCAACTATTTCTATCCCTTATCCATTAGGAGATCCTTCTACAAGTAAAGAAGAACAGTGGAAACTCAGATATCACAGAGTTGGTGTGGCATTAGATGCCCTAACATCAGATATTGATGATCAGACAGTTTTTGATGTGGAAATATAAAAGAATACCTTTATCTCCCCATAGATGGGGGGGTAGAGGCATTTACATCGAACTTAAGTGAAAACCCAAGTGAAAATTTTAATATAACCAGAGGGGTGAAATAGGTGGAAAATAAAAAGGATATAAATGGTAATGTAATTAAAGAGAGAGGTAAGGAAGTCTTTTTAATTTCATTAATAGTGGTCTTTGCTATTGTAATCTGGGGAATATCTATGCCGGACAGCTTCAGTTCAATTGCAGATGGCCTATTTAATTATCTAACCATAAATTTTGGCTGGTTCTATCTTTTTAGTATGTCTTTATTTGTAATATTCTGTATTTGGGTTGCCTTAAGTAAATATGGAAAGATCAAACTGGGAAAACCAGATGAAGAACCTGAATTTAGTACTATTTCGTGGTTTGCTATGCTTTTTAGTGCTGGAATGGGTGTAGGTTTGGTATTTTGGGGGGTTGCAGAACCACTCAACCATTTTGTAGCTCCATTAGGTATGGCAGGTGGCACTAAAGCTGCAGCAGATTTTGCTTTAAAAACATCTTTTTTTCACTGGGGTCTGCATCCATGGGCAAATTATGGAGTTCTTGCTCTTGCCCTGGCTTATATGCAGTTTAGGCATGATAAACCTGCCCAGATCAGCAGTATTTTTATTCCCTTAATTGGTGAAGCAAAAGCAAGAGGAGGAATTGGAAAATTTATTGATATACTAGCAATTTTTGCTACAGTAGCAGGTGTTGCTACTTCCCTGGGAATGGCAACTCTGCAGGTGACAAGTGGGTTTAATTTTCTTTTTGGAGTACCGGAAACTGATACTGTAAGACTGCTGGTAATTGCTGTAATACAATTTTATTTATGATCTCTGCCATTACAGGTGTTGATAAAGGTATTAAATATCTTTCTAATGTAAATATATCTCTTGCTGGGCTAATTATGCTTTTATGTGTAATTATTGGTCCAACAGTATTAATATTCAATAACTTTACAAATTCATTGGGATTATATATGAGCAATCTTGTTAGAGATAGCTTCAAAATTGGTAGTGAACCCTGGTATGGTTGGTGGACAATTTTTTACTGGGCATGGTGGATAGCCTGGGCGCCTTTTGTGGCTACATTTATTGCCCGGATTTCCAGGGGTAGAACAATAAGAGAATTTATTGGCGGAGTTTTATTTGCACCAACACTGGCATCTTTTGTCTGGTTTGCGATTCTAGGAACAATGGGTATAGAAACAGGTATGGAAGTAGCTGAAGAAGCAATTGCAACAACTGAAACTGCATTTTTTGTAGTAATGCAGAATTATTCATATGGTGGATTGATATCCATTATTGCAGTTGTTCTTCTTATAACGTTTTTTATTACTTCTGCAGATTCAGCCACCTTTGTACTTGGTATGCTTTCAGATAAAGGAAATCAAAATCCTACTACCAAAAGAAAGATAATTTGGGGAGTTATACAGTCTGGACTTGCTGTAGCTCTGATGCTTTCTGGTGGATTGGGTATGCTGCAGACTGGCTCAATTGTAGCAGCATTTCCATTTGCTTTTATAATGCTTTTTGCAATGTGGGCCATTATAAAGTCTCTAAAAGCAGAAGAAAAAGCAGAAGGTATTGTAGATATTAATGCACTTGCTGGTGTTTCAATTGAAGAAATCGATAATGATGTATTAGAAACAACTGAAGCTGCAGTCAAAGAATAAACAAAAATTCCCGGCTTTTTAACCGGGAATTATCTTTCTAATAAAATTATTAAATTAATTTCATCTTAATCATTCAATTACTGCAGTAGATTGCATGATTAACAATAGAACGAATATGTTTAATTATATTACTAAGTGCCTGTTCTGGGGTGTAGTCTATGCGCTTATTTATAAGTAGTGTGAGCATTCCGTGGTAAATATAAGTAATCATATTATCCATCTGGTCAGCTTTTTCTTTAGTTAAAATATTATTTTCAATTAGCGGTTTAGAAGCAATAGAAGCCCGCCTTGAAAGATCTGCATCAAGCAGCATAGGAATTAGTTCTTCAGGTGGTGTCCCCAGTTTTTCAGGAAAGATCTGGAAATATTTTTTAACAAGTACTTCTGGATGATCACCTATTTGATCAGTAAAAATTGCATAATATATTTTGGGATTTTCAAAAGAATATTTGCAGAAACACTCCCACATTAAAATAAATTTTTCGACTTCATTTTCTGCTTTCGCAATATAATCTGGCATTGCTTTACTGTATTCACCCAGAAAATCAAGAGAAGCAAAAAATATAAGCTGATTGCAGTTGTCAAAATAGTTATAGATTGTTGCACTATTATATCCGGCTTTTTTAGCTACTTTGCGGATTGTAATACTGTCAATACCTTCTTTATCAATAATTGATTTTGCTGCTTCGATAAAATACTTTAAAGTTCTTTTTTTTCTGATATCTCTGCTGTTGAAATCGATCATAAATACCAAACACTTCCTTTAACAATTTGTTTATACACTGTATATACCAACTCAAGGATACAATAACTTAGAAAAAATTGCAAGAATTACAGAAATCAATTGACTTTAGGAATTTAATTTAATATACTTTTTAATGTAGGGGTTTTGTGAATATTAATACAAAACTGTAGGGGTTTTGTAAATAATATATAAAATCTTATAGGAGGAAATAGGAGGAAAAAATATGAGTCAAGAATATGATCTGATTATACTGGGAGGGGGTCCAGCAGGTATGGCATCAGCCATTTATGGATCCAGATCCCGCCTTAATACACTTGTACTGGAAGCAAAAAGAAAGACTGGTGGACAGCCGTCGACATATCACGATATGGAAAACTATCCTGGTGTACCAGAAACAACTGCTTCTGAGTTGATGGAAAATTTCCGCACACATGCAGAAAAATTTGGTGCAGAATTTAAACGCGGTGAAGTTATAGAACTAAATGTAAATGGATTTAATAAAACAGTTAAAACAAAAAAGGGCGAAGAATATAAAGCAAAAAGTGTAATAATCGCGACAGGTGCTGAGCCGCGCAAACTGGGTGTTAAAGGAGAAGAAAAATTTAAAGGTAAAGGAGTATCATACTGTGCAACATGTGATGCTGATCTTTTTACTGATTTAGATATCGTAGTTGTAGGAAATGGGAATTCAGCTGTAGAAGAATCTATTTACTTAACT
The DNA here is from genome assembly GCF_003338615.1 of Halanaerobium sp. DL-01. NCBI lineage: Bacteria > Bacillati > Bacillota > Clostridia > Halanaerobiales > Halanaerobiaceae > Halanaerobium > Halanaerobium sp. DL-01. Next base: position 16,725 of record NZ_QPJN01000034.1, on the reverse strand, counting down.
AAATTTGTCAATAAAATTACTATGGTTGTAATTCATGATGAAGGTGTAATGGATGCAGAAAAGATACTGCAGGAGAAAGCAATGGAGAATGAAAAGATAGATTTTGTCTGGAATTCTGTACTGGAAGAAATAAAAGGTGATGGAATAGTAGAAAAAGCAGTGGTTAAAAACATAAAGACCGGTAAGAAAAAAGAATTGGAATGTAATGGAGTATTTTTCTTTGTAGGACGTGTACCAAATACAGATTTCTTAAAAGACGCTGTAGATTTAACAGAGCACGGCTATGTAAAGACAAATGATAATATGGAAACTTCCAGTCCCGGTGTCTATGCAGTGGGAGATGTAAGAAACAAAGTTGTCAGGCAGGTAATAACCGCTGCTGGAGATGGAGCAACAGCTGCAGTAATGGCACAGGGATATATAGAAGAAGAAGAATACTGGCATAATAATGTTGTCAATGCTGATAGACCGGCAGTAGTGGCTTTCTGGAGTGTAACAGATCAAAATAGTATGGATATGGTATCAGAGCTTGAAAATATGAAAATTGAAGATAAAGGATACAAGTTTTTAAAAATAGACACATATAAAAATAGACTTATCTCAGATAGATATGATATAGAAGAAATACCGACAGTACTTAAACTTAAAGATGGAGAAGTAGCCAAAAAATTGGTTAATCCTGATCGAGAAAAAATTGAGTCAGTACTGTAAAAATATAAGGAGTTAAAGATGTTAGAACTTACAAAAGATAATTTTGAAGATGAAGTATTAAATAGTAAAGGAAAAGTAGTGGTAGATTTTTGGAGTGATAGCTGTGATAGATGTATGGAAATAATGCCTGATATAGAAGAATTGGCAGAAGAGTATAAAGATAATTTTAAATTTGCCAAATTAAATATAAAAGGAAATAGGCGTCTTGCAATTGGTCAAAAAGTACTGGGCCTGCCTTCTATTGTTTTTTATGAAGATGGAGAAAAAGTTGAACATTTAAGTGGAGAAGACCTGGAAGCAGAAGATATTAAAAAAGAACTTGAAGAGAGATTATAATAGATTAAAATCTCTTTCCATTTATCTGGAGGGAGATTCTTTTTGCGAATATATTCGGAGGTGAATAAATAATGGAATTTCCAGTTGTAAAAGGTTCAAGTTATATATTGGTTCACACACCAGATATTTTAAAAGAAGCAGGGTCAACTCAGACTACTACTAGAGCTAAAAACCCTGATGATGAATATTTAAAAAAGATAGACAGCCATTTAAGAAGTTTTGAAGAGGTAGTAAGATATGCACCTAATCAGGCATATATTGGTAATATTCTGCCTGATAAATTAAATGAGATAGATACACCGTGGTATAGTGAAGAAAATCTGCTTGATGAAGATAGATTCGGCAGTTTGGGCGAAATAATGCCGGAAAAAGAATTTTATCTTCTGTTAAAACATGTTGATGTTTTTGATCTTGTTAAATTAAGCAGAGATTTCAGTAAAAAGGCAGAAGAAATTGCAGCAGATCATCCGATCTTAAAAGAAATGGATTTAGATATAGGAGAAGGCGAAGATATGGCAGAAATAGAGAAATTAACAGCCGCTCAAGCAGAACCACTTTATTTGGATGGAGAGCTTATTGGCTGTGTAAAGCAGGCACATGAAACAGATATCAATTTAAGTTCACATGTCATATTAGAAAATCTTGTTGGAAAAGCTTCTGCAGTACTGGCAGTTAAAAATCTGGCTTTAAAACATGATATAGATATGGAAGAAATAGATTACCTGATAGAATGTTCGGAAGAGGCATGTGGAGATATCAATCAGCGTGGTGGAGGAAACTTTGCTAAAGCGATTGCAGAAATGGTAGGATGTGTAAATGCAAATGGTTCTGATCTCAGAAGTTTCTGTGCAGCTCCAGCACATGCACTTGTAAATGCTGCAGCTTTAGTTAAAGCAGGGGTTTATGATAATGTAATAGTTGCAGCCGGTGGTTCAGTGGCAAAACTTGGTATGAATGGTAAAGATCATGTAAAGAAAGATCTACCAATTCTTGAAGACACATTAGGTGGATTTGCAATTCTGGTATCTAAAAATGATGGAGTTAGTCCTCTAATTAGAACAGATATTATAGGACGTCATAAGGTAGGAACTGGTTCATCTCCCCAGGCAGTGATTAGTTCTCTGGTAACTGAACCACTTGATAAAAACAATCTTTCTATTAAGGATATTGATAAATATTCAGTGGAAATGCAGAATCCGGAAATAACTAAACCAGCAGGAGCGGGTAATGTTCCAGAATCAAATTACAAAATGATTGCGGCTTTAGGAGTAAAACGTGGAGATCTTGAGAGAGAAGAACTTATGGAATTTGTAAAAAGTCATGGAATGCCCGGTTTTGCCCCAACACAGGGTCATATTCCTTCTGGGGTACCTTTTATAGGTCCTGCAGCTGAAATGATGAAAAAAGACATGATAGATAAAGCTATGATTATAGGTAAAGGTAGTCTTTTTTTGGGACGGATGACCAATCAGTTTGATGGAGTTTCATTTGTAATAGAAAAAAATAAAGGGATTGCAGAAGAAAAAAGAGAAGTAAGTGATAAAGAAATTAAAAATATGATCGCCGATGCTATGAGACAGATGGCAGAAAATCTTCTCGGCGAGACCGAGTGAGGTGGATAAAATGGCAGATAACGTAAAAAAGAAAGTTGCTGATGTTTTTAATGACTTAGCTTCTGCAATTGAATCTGGTGAATTCGGTGAAAAAAAGAAAATCGGACTCACAGTTTTAGAAAGTGAACATGGTGAAGAAGAACTTAAAAAAGCAGCTGAAATCGCTGAAAAAAATCACAGTGATTTAGAAGTAAAATTAATCGGCTGTGGCAGCACTAAATGCAGCTGTTTGGCAGATGCTCATGATATTATGGATAAAATGCTGAAAAATAATGAACTGGATGCTGCAGTAACACTGCATTATAATTTCCCCATGGGAGTCTCCACTGTTGGCCGGGTTATAACACCAGGTAAGGGAGAAGAAATGCTGATTGCTACAACTACAGGTACTACTGATACCGATCGGGTACCCTCAATGCTCAAAAATACCATTTATGGTATTGCAGCAGCAAAATCACTCGGAATTAAGGAACCTACAGTGGGAATTTTAAATGTTGAAGGGGCAAGACTTGTAGAGAAAAACCTGCGCAAACTACAGGATAATGGTTATAACCTTAAATTTGCAACTTCAGTTCGTGCAGATGGTGGTGTAGTTATGCGGGGTAATGATCTGCTACTTGGTGTGCCGGATGTTATGGTGACAGATACTCTAACAGGCAATATGCTGATGAAATTGTTTTCTGCGTTTAATACTGGTGGTCAGTATGAAGCAGTAGGTTATGGTTATGGACCAGGCATAGGAAGTAATTTTGACAGATTGATTGGAATTATCTCTAGAGCCTCCGGTGCTCCTGTAATTGCAAATGCGGTCAAGTTCATGGCTGAAGTTAGCAGAGGAGATCTATTAGATATTGTTAGCGAAGAGATAGAACTTGCTAATAAAGCTGGTCTTAAAGATATAATTTCTGAACTAAAAGAAAGCCGAAGTGAATCAGGTGCATCTGAAGCTGTTTCTGCTCCAGAAAAGAAAGTGACTGGAGAAGAAATTGCCGGGATCGATATTTTAGAGATAGAGTCTGCAAAAGAAAGTCTCTGGAAAGAAAATATCTATGCAGAAACAGGAATGGGTTGTACTGGACCAGTTATCCTTGTAGCAGAAGATGATCTCGGTTCTGCTAAATCTATTCTCAGAAAGGCAGGTTTTATTGAATAAATGATATATTTTAACAATGCGGCAACTACTTGGCCAAAACCAGAAAGAGTATACAGTTCTATGGATAGATTTTTCAGAAATATGGGGATGAATCCTGGAAGATCTGGTGCATCAGAGGTGGTGGATACCGCTAGAACTATTTATGATATTAGGGAAAAGACTGCTAAATTTTTTTCGATAGAAAATTCAGATCATCTTGTTTTTAATTCTGGTTCAACAGAATCTCTGAATACAGTTATAAAAGGGGTTCTAAAAGCTGGAGACCATGTTATCATTACTAATATGGAACACAATTCAGTTATACGACCACTGCAGAGATTAAAAAAGGATATTGGTATTGAAATAAGCTGTGTCTCGCTTGATAAAAAAAGTGGAGAGATAGATTATAAAGAATTCCAGTCTTCAATTCAAAAGAACACCAGGCTTGTTGCTGTTTCGCATGCTTCCAATGTAACCGGGACAGTAGCTGATATAGACCGCATTGTTAAAATAATTGATAATAATATTGATAATAATGATATATTAATTCTCCTGGATGGTGCTCAAACTGCTGGAGTTATTCCGATTGATGTAAATAATCCTAGAATAGATTTTCTGGCAGTACCGGGACACAAATCTCTTTTTGGACCTCCAGGAATTGGTGCACTTTATATAAGGGATCCAGAGAGTTTGTCTCCTTTAAAAGAAGGAGGAACGGGAACAAACTCTCTTAATACCTGCCAGCCCGATGTTATGCCCGACCGATTTGAAGCAGGGACGATAAATACGGTTGGAATTGTCGGGCTTGGTTCAGGTATAGATTTTATAAATGAAATTGGTATAAAAAATATTCACAGAAAAGAAATGAATCTGACTGAAAAACTGCTAAAAGGGCTTAACTTTATTCCTAAAGTAAAAGTATATGGAAAACTAAAAAGAGAAGGGCGTGTAGCTGTTGCTGCTTTTAATATAGCAGATATCGCTTCACATGAACTTGCATATATCCTTCAAAATGAATATAATATACAGGTAAGGAGTGGACTGCACTGTGCACCACTGCTGCATAAAAATTTAGGGACAGTAAAACAGGGAATGGTTAGAGTAAGTATAGGCTATTTTAATAAAGAAGAAGAAATTGATATGTTTTTAAATATAATTGATAATATTGTTAAAAAGGGGTCAGGTTAATATGAATAAAAATTTATTAAGCTCTATTCCATCTGTTAATGATATACTGGCAGATGATTTAGCAGATAAAATAAAAAATCAGTTTTCTAGAACAGATTTACTTGAAGCTGTAAGGAAGATAACAGATGATTTAAGAAATGAGATTTTATCAGAGAATTTTGATGAGGAAAATTTTGATAAAAATTTATTAAATATCAAAAATATTCTGCTGAATGCAGAAAATTATTTAAAAAAATTATATCAACCTAAAATGGCACCTGCTATTAATGCGACAGGTGTCATTATTCATACTAATTTAGGGAGATCACTGCTGTCTGAGAAAGCAAGAAAAGCAGTTGATAATGTAGCAAAACATTATTCAACACTAGAAATTGACAGGAAAAGTGGAGAACGTGGTCACCGTTATGCTTCTCTGCAGGAAATCATAAAAAAGCTAACTGGAGCTGAAGCTGCTCTTGTGGTCAATAATAATGCTGCAGCTGTTACACTTGTTTTAGCAGCCCTTGCCAAAGAAAGGGAAGTTATTATTTCCAGAGGAGAACTTGTGGAAATAGGTGGTTCTTTTAGAATTCCTGAAGTTATGGAGCAGAGTGGCTGTCGGCTGGTTGAAGTTGGTTCAACAAATAAGGTCTATCTAAAGGATTATCTTAATGCAGTGTCTGAAGAAACAGGTGCACTGTTGAAAGTACATACCAGCAATTACCGTATAATGGGTTTTACAGAAACAGTCAAAGCTGAAGAACTTGTAGAATATGCACATAAAAGAGATATTCCTGTGATAGAAGATCTGGGCAGCGGTATTTTATTTGATCTGCAGGATTATGGGCTGGAATATGAACCTACAGTGGCTGAATCGATAAGTGCAGGGATAGATATAGTTACTTTTAGTGGTGATAAGCTGCTTGGCGGACCTCAAGCCGGTATAATAGTTGGGAAAAAGAAATTTATAGAAAAAATAGAATATCATCCTTTAATGAGAGCCCTCAGGGTTGATAAATTTACTTTGGCGGCTCTGGAAGCAACTTTAAATATTTACAGAAATTTTGATAAAGCTGTTGAAACAATACCTACCCTCAGAATGCTGACAGAAGATACTGAAAAAACAAAGCAGAGAGCTGAAGACCTGTTAAGTAAAATAGAAGAAGTTGATAAATTCAATTTTATTATAGAAAAAGATACTGCTCGGATTGGTGGAGGTGCATATCCACTAACAGAGCTTGATACATATGTTTTAAAAATTTCTGCTGAAGAATTTTCTCCAGAAAAAATAGCATATCTGCTTAGGCAGAGTAAGATGCCTATTTTTACAAGAATTAATGAAGGACAGCTTATTTTGGATTTAAAAACAGTGCAGCCGTTTGAAATTGACATTCTTGCAGATGCTATCAATGATATTCTTCAGGAGGAAATAATCAAATGAGAGAAAAGAATATAATTATAGGTACAGCCGGACATATTGATCATGGAAAAACTACTTTAATTAAGGCTTTGACAGGTGCAGATACAGACAGGCTGCAGCAGGAAAAAGATAGAGGGATTTCAATAGAACTTGGATTTACCGGTTTTACTCTGGAAGATGGTAATCAGATCGGAATTATTGATGTTCCCGGCCACGAAAAATTTGTTAAAAATATGTTAGCAGGAGCTTCTGGTATTGATCTTGCTCTGCTTGTTGTAGCTGCTGATGAGGGTATGATGCCTCAATCTGATGAACATCTGGCAATACTCGATCTCTTGGGTGTTAAACATGGAATAATTGTTCTAACCAAAATTGATAAAGTTGATTCTGATTGGCTGGAACTGGTTATAGAAGATACTAAAGAAAAAACTGTAGATACTTTTTTGGATGGTGCTCCTGTAGTCCCGGTTTCTTCTACTGAAGGAGTTGGAATTGATGATTTAAAAAGTGAAATACAAAAAATGGTAGAAAAAATTCCAGAAAAAGATTCAGAAGGAAATGTTTATTACCCGATTGATAGAGTATTTACGATGAAAGGATTCGGAACTATTGTAACCGGGACACTTTTTAGTGGCAGCATAGAGGTAGAAGATGAGCTGGAAATTTATCCAGAAAGGAAAAAAGCTCGTGTGAGGAGCCTTCAGGTGCATAATTCTAAAGTGGAAAAAGTTTTTCCAGGGCAGAGAGTTGGCATTAATTTAGCCGGTATTGACAAAAATGAGATAAATAGGGGAGATGTTCTTGCAGCACCTTCTTCGCTAATAAAAACTAAATTTTTTGAAGCACATTTAAAACTTCTAACAGGACTTTCATTTTTAGTTAAACATGGTGATAGAATTAGATTTCATATAGGGGCTCAGGAAGTTTTGGGGCGAATCTTTTTATTTGATAGAGAAGAGCTGCTTCCTGGAGAGGATGCCTATGTTCAATTTAGATTAGAAGAAGAACTTGTGGCACATTTTGGAGAGAGGTTTGTACTGAGGCGATATTCTCCCATGACCACAATTGGAGGAGGTAAAATCATTGAAATTGATCCTCCGCCCAGAAAGGGAAATTATAAAAAAGCACTAGAAGAATTAAAAACAATGGAAAATGCAGATCCAGAAAAAAGAGTGGAAATTTTAATCAAAAATAGAAAAAAGGAAGCAGTTGAAAAAAAATATCTGCTTAAAAGGACTACTCTTGCAGAAAAAAAACTTGAGCAGTGTCTAAATAGTTTGAGCAAAAAAGGAGTTATAAAAAAATTGTCTGATACTCAAAACAGTACATGGATCCATATTGATAATTTATATAATGCAGAAAAAGAACTCCTTTCCTTGATTTCTGATTATCATAAGAGCAGAAAATTAAAAAAAGGTATTAAAAAAGAAGAATTGAGATCACAATCTGAATATTATTTTGATAAGCAGGAATTCAGTAGAGTTTTAAATTGGATGAAAAAAAACCAAAAAATAAAAGAACAAGAAAATATAATTTCACTAAAGGATTTTAGCATCAGTTTAAGTGAAAAAGAAAAAAATATAAAAGAAGATATAATTACTATATTTAAAAATAATTTATTTAACCCACCTGCAGTAGAAGATATAGTGGAAAACTATGGTAATTCAGAACAGGCAGCAGATATTATACAGTATTTGGTTGATTCTGGTGAACTAATACGCCTGGCTCAGAATATTTATTTTCATCAATCTGCTTTGGAAAAAGCTTTTAATAAGCTTAATGAATATTTTGCAGAACATGAAAGTATTGAATTATCGGAGTTTAGAGATCTTATAGAAAGTACCAGAAAATTTTCTCTGCCCCTGTTAGAGGAATTTGACAGGCAAAAAATAACTCAGCGTAGAGGAGATAAAAGATTTCCTAATAAAAAACTCTTGAATTAATTTGGGCAAAATGTTATTATATAAAAGGTATATGTATTTGGGAGTGGCTGTGTCCATGGTGGACATCTTGGACTTCAAATCCAATGTCAGGCAGGTGGACCTGTCTGTGGTGGGTTCGATTCCCACACATTCCCGCCAAAACAGTTAACAGTTAATTATTGAGATACCATGTGATTTAATCTGAAATCATATGGTATTTTTATTTTTTTAAAAAGGATTATCAGCAGTATTATAGAATAATATAATCAGTAAAATACTTTAAATTCATAATAATTATTTCTACTTTTAAAGGTATGGATGTCTGTTTTCTTTTACAGAACTTAAAAGCAAAAGGAGGATAACAACGTGAAAACACTTGTTTTAATATTGGCAGGAGGAAGAGGAACAAGGCTGGATATTTTATCAGCACATAGAGCAAAACCAAGTGTTCCTTTTGCAGGACAATTTAGATTGATTGATTTTGCTTTAAGCAACTGTGTTAATTCTGGACTTTATAATATTGGTGTTTTAACACAGTATCTACCATTATCACTTAATAACCATATAGGTATCGGGAAACCCTGGGATCTTGACAGAAAGATTGGAGGAGTAACAATACTTCAACCTTTTAGAGGTAAACCAGGTAAAACTGACTGGTATGAAGGAACAGCACATGCAATATACAAAAATATTAGTTTTATAAGAAATAAAGCTCCTGAAGAAGTTATTATTTTATCTGGAGATCATGTTTATGAAATGGATTACAGTAAAATGCTTAATTTCCACCGCAAAAAAGGTGCTGATTTAACTATTGCTGCTCAACCGGTTGATTATGAGGATGCAAACCGCTTTGGAATACTCGATTTTCAGGAAGATAAAAAAATAATTGATTTTGTCGAAAAACCAGAAAATCCACCAAGTAATCTTGCGTCAATGGGAATATATATTTTTAATAGTAATGTTTTGGTTGAAGTACTAAAAAAATACTGTACAGAAGAAGATTCAGATTTTGGACATCATATTATTCCTCCTATGATAAAACATAATGAAGTATACATTTATGAATTTGATGATTACTGGAAAGATGTAGGTACACTTGATGCTTACTGGAAAACAAATATGGAATTAACAGAACCTGTGCCGAGATTAAATCTCTATAATAAAGAGTGGCCTTTATATACAAGGAATGAAGAAAAACCCCCGGTAAAATTCGGAAATAAAGGTGGTGCAGCCAGCAGCCTTATTTCCAATGGTTCTATTATTAATGGAAAAGTGGAGAATTCTGTTATAAGTCCTGGAGTATATATTGAAGAAGGTGCAGTTGTAAAAAATTCAATTATATTCAATGACTCTACAATTAGAAATGGAACTGTAATTGATAAAACAATTATTGATAAGGAAGTAGAAGTAGGAGCTGACTGCAGAATTGGTTATGGCACTGATTTAACAGCAAATATTGATAAGCCTGATCTTTTAAATAGCGGATTAAATGTTATAGCAAAAAGGGCTACCATTCCTGAAGGTACTACTATAGAAAGAAACTGCCGCATATTTTCTTATGTAAATGTTGAGGATTTTGACAATAAAATTATTAAAAGTGGAAGTACAGTTAGTTCTGAAGCTGGAAAAAAACTTGCTGCAGGAGATGAAGATCAGGTGCGAGATTTAAATGTTTAGTTAAAAAATAAAGGTTTTTAATTAGACTGCCGTATGGCAGTCTTTTTTATAAAAATAAAAGGTAAATTAAGGAAAAAGAAGAACATATTAAAGAGAAGCTTAATTTAGAGAAATATTGACAAAGAGAAATAATTGACGTAACGAAATAATAATTGGGAGGATTAAAGTATGACTTTAAAAATCTTGCATACAGCAGATATACATATCGGAATGAAATTTTCAAATTATCCAGCTGGAATTAGAGAAGAGCTGGTGGAAGCAAGATTTACAGTACTGCAGGATTTAATTTTAAAAGCTAATCAGGTAAAAACAGATCTTTTTATAATAACTGGTGATCTTTTTGAAAGAATAAATATATCTGAAAAAGATATATTGCGGACTATAAAGGTACTTGAAGATTTTGCGGGAGATTTTGTGCTGATAATTCCCGGCAATCATGATTATGACAATGGAATGATGGAACTGTGGAGTTTTTTTAAAAAAAATATTTCCCAAAAAATAAAAGTTTTAAATGAATATAAGGCCTTTTCACTAAATAATGTGATAAACAAGAACATTATATTATATTCAGCTTACTGTGACAGCAAACATTCCTCAGAAAATAGAATAGACTGGATTAAAAATATTACCTTTCCAGAAAACAGCTTAAATATTGGACTTGTACATGGTGCTCTGTTAGATTTATCACCTGATTTAAACAGCAGATATTTTAGTATAAGTACTGAAGAATTATTGGATATGGATGGTATGGATTTATGGCTGCTTGGACATATTCATATTCCATATCCAGTACAGAAGAAAGTTGAAAACTGCAAAATTTTTAATTCTGGGACTCCGGAAGCAGATGGATTTGATTTTTCTGCTGATAGTTCTGCCTGGATAATTGATATTGACAGCAGTAAAAATATAAGTGCAGAAAAAATAAACTGTGGCAGTTTTAATTTTTTAGATTTGAATAAAAATATAAGCAGCCTAGAAGATTTGAAACTGCTTACAGATAAAATTATAGATGAGAATCCAGCCAGCAAACTACTCCGACTTTCTCTATCAGGTTATCTGGATGAAGAAAGTTATCAGCAGAAAGAAAAATATTATCAAAAATTAAGAGAAAAACTTAAATATTTTTTAATCGATGACAGTGATCTAAAAATTAAAATTTCTAAAAAAATGATAGAAAAAGAATTTAATACCGATTCATTCCCCTATCAGCTCTTGATTGAATTAGCAGATAGGTTTGAAGATGACCAGCCACTCCAGCTTGCATATGAATTAATAAGAGAGGTGCAGAAATGAGACTTACAGAATTTAAGACAGATTGTTTTGCCGGCCTTAGAGATATAAAAATAAAGTTTGAACCAGGTTTAAATGTGCTTATGGGGTCAAATGAAGCAGGTAAAAGCACAGTTGTTGATGCTGTTTATGCTGCTTTGTTTAAAAGTTCCAAACTGCGTATGAATTTAAAAGAAGACATAGATTTTAAGATAAGATATATGCCTTTAGATAAAGGTGATTATATAAATGCTCTAACCAGTTTTAATTATAATGGGAAGCAGTATACTGTACAGAAAGAATGGGGAAACAAAAACAGTTCTCAACTTCTGGAATCTGGCGGAAAAAAATTGGCTGAGGAGTCATCTATAGAGGATAAAATATTTGATATTTTTTCATTTGACAGAAAAACAGCTAAAAATATAATTTTTACGGGACAGGAAAATATGAAAAGTATAATTGAAGAGATAAAAGAAAATCCTGAAGTAAAAAGCACTTTAAATGGTTTTCTCCGCAGAGCAGTTATGGAGCTGGATGGTGTTTCTGTAGAAAAATTTAGGAACAGAGTTCTGGATTCTATAGATGATTTCACAAAAAGATGGAATTTAACTGAAAAAAGACCGGAAAATCCAAATAGAGGTGTAGATAATCCGTATCTTATTGGTTGTGGAAAAATATATGATAAGTTTATAGAAAAGGGATTAAAAAAACGCGAAATGAAGCAGGTATTTGAAGTCGAAGAAAAATATTTTGCACTGGCTGAAGAGCTAAAGGTACTTAAAAAAAGGAAAGAAAACATTTCCAAAAAGATAGATTTTCTGTCCGAAAAAGAAGATGATATATATAGAAGAGGAATAATTGAAGCAAAACTTGAAGCTAAAAATGAAAAGATTGAAGAACTAAAAGAAGTTAACAAAAGTTGGCCGGCAGTTTTAATTAAACTGGAAAATAACGAGAAAAAATTGTCAGCTGTTAAAAGAAAATTAGAGCAGCTGAAAGCTGAAAAAGAAAAGGCAAAAAAGAAAAAACATCTTGCAGAAAAAGTAAAAATAAAAGAAAAAATAGATAAAATAGACAGAGATATTGCTGAATTAAAAAAGAAAATCAATGATCTTCCAGCAGTAGATAGAGGTGATATTAGTAAACTTAGGCAGTTAGATGAAAGATTAATTGAAGATAAAGCCTCACTTAAAGCTTCTACCTGGAAAGCGGAAATAATAAAAGCCGAAAAAGAGGTCAGTATTACCAGTGGATTAAATGATAAAAAAGTTTTTAAAAATGGTGAAAGTTTTGATGTTGAGGCATATTTAAAAGTAGAGCTGGATGATTCATTTATTATAGAAGTTCAATCTCAAAATATAGATTTTAAAATGCTCAAAAAAAGATGCGAAAAAAATATTGAAGAAAAAAATTCTATTTTACATAAATATAATGCTGAGAGTCTGGCAGAATTGAGAACTTTCAGTGAAGATAGTAACAGTTTAAAATCTAAAATAAAAATTAAGTTAGAAAATAAAAAAGATTTATTAGGTGAGCAAAATATTGAAGTAATTGAAAATAGTGTTAAAAAAATCAATGATTTTAAAAACATAAGAGAACTTTCTGAGATTGAGGAAAAACTGGAAGATATGCTGGCAGAAAAAAGTGATTTGTCCAGTACAGTCAGCAGCTTAAAAAATAAAATAAGTGACTGGGAGGAAAGATATATAAGTCATGACCATATATTTGATGAAATAATAGAACTAAAAAGTGAACTTAAAAAATTAGAAGAAGAAGCAGTAGAATTGGAGAAACTTCCTGAAAAATATAATTCCATCTCCGAATTCAAAACAGATCTTGATAATTTAAGAAAGAAAAAAGAAAATGTTGATCGGCTGTACCAGGAAAAAAATATTGAATATATTAATACTAAAAACCAGCTGGCAGATAAATCTTATGAAGAAATAAAAAAAGAGTACAGCCAGATTGAAGAAGAATTTAAAAAAAGTATAAAAAAAGCAGAAAATCTAATAAAAGTAAAAAAAGTTATGGAAGAAAAATTAAAAGAATTTGACCAAAAAAGTTTTAAACCACTTGTAGAATCATTTTCGTACTATATAAAAAAAATAACAGGAAGTAAATATAATGTTGTAACATTTGATGAAAAATACAGAATCGAACTTAGTTCATCTGTTAGAAAAATTCCGGTAGAAAAAAACTTTCTCTCTTTTGGAACATATGACAGTATAGCACTTGCTTTAAAGTTTTCTCTTGTTGAACAGATATACAGTGATAAAAAGGGCTTTTTTATTCTTGATGATCCACTGGTTAATCTGGATCCGGAAAGGCAGAAAAATACAGTAAAAATAATATCTGATTTAGCTGAAAAATATCAGATAATTTTTACAACCTGCAGTCCTTTAACAGCTGAAAAACTTGGTGGAAATATAATCGAAATTTAAGAAAAATTTATTCCAGTTTAATTAATTTTTCAAAAACAGAACTCCATGATTTTCGAGAAATGTATTTTTGAATTAGAGAATGATCCGGAGGCTGTTTTTCTTTGACAGATATTAGCTGTTTTTCTAATTTAGTTGTAAGTCTTTTTATAAACTCTGGTATTTCAGCAGAATATGGTAAGCAGTCTTTACCACACAGAGGAGGTTTTACAAATTGTACTACACCACATTTAATAAGTTCAGGTCCCAGCCAATCCCTTATTCCCGGTAAATCTGTTGTAACTACTCTTAAACCTGATGCAAGAGCTTCTATAATTACCAGTGGTAAACCCTCATAATAAGAAGGGAGCACAAATATATCGCTCTGGCGCATTTTTTCAGCTAGCTTTTTTTGTGGAATAATTCCTGTAAAAATAATATTATTTCCTGTTTCAGCTGCAGCAGATTTAATATTTTTAAAATCACTGCCACAACCACCCCCACAAAGGGTCAAATTAATGCTGTATTTTTTGTTGAGGTGGGAAAAAGATTCTAAAAGTGCCAGCAGTCCCTTTGCTCTAGATATTTTTCCGGCATACAGCAGTTCCACTGCCTCTTTCTCTTTTTTTAGCTGCTTCGTTTGTAAAGGATAAAATATTTTGGGATTGAATCCATTGCCAATGACTTTTATTTTATTATTATCGATTCCCATTAACTGATTTATTTCTTTTTTTTGCTGAAAGTTTAGAGCAATTATTTTATCCACTTTATTTAAGGCTGTTTTTACATTTTTTTGGTGTTTTTCCAGCTGCTTAAATTTTCGCAGTCCTGTACCATGGCAGACAGCAATATGATTAATTCCTTCTGTATATTTTGTACTTAAGGCTGTCAGCAGCCATAGGTGGTGAGAAATAACTAGATCGGGTTTAAAGTTTTTAATAGCTTTTTTTATATTTTTAGAAAATGCATTTTTCCATTTCTGCAGTTTTTCGCCTTTAAGATCACTGTAAAGTGTACTTTTATAGGGCATTTGGTCACTCATTCCAACGACCGGAAAAGGAAGTTTATTAGATGAAAAATAAACAGGGAAAAATTCACTACATCCCCTTAGCTGATATTTATCACGGCTGTTTTTTTCAATTCCTGCTATGATAGCCTGCTCAACAGATTTTTTAGCTCCTTCATTTAATATGTTTTTAAGGTAATACCCACTACCTGTAAAACCTGGTTTTTGTGCATATATATGTAATATTTTCAATTTAAACACCTGCCTATTTAAAAAATTATAACAAATTTATCAAAATCCTTCAAATAAAATTTCCTTTAAGTTTTCCTGTTTTTTTATATCAGGCTTCATAAAGGATGTTTTCAATATTCTGCTTCTTTTTTTAATTTCTAAAATTGATTTTTAGAGAAATCATATGATTTTTTAAATGCCTATAACTGTTAATGATTTTTTTGTTGTGTTATAATAGTTAATGAGAATAGAGCTGGGAGGAATAAATATGTATGGGCTGGTATTAGAAGGTGGAGGAGCTAAAGGCGCATATCATGCAGGTGCTTTAAAGGCCATTAAAGAACTTAAATTGGATGTTTCCGGAGTAGCAGGCACTTCTATTGGTGCTTTTAATGGAGCAATGTTTGTCCAGGACAAAATTGAGGAAGTATATGAATATTGGTATAATATTTCTCCTGCACAGGTTTTTGATGTTGAAGAAAAATACGTAGCGGAATTGATGAACTTTTCTTTAAACCAAAAAAATCTTCTTTATTTAATAAATAAAGCTAAAGAAATATTTCAGAATAGGGGTTTAGATACTTCTATTATGAAAAAAATATTATCAGAAAATATAGATGAAGATTTAATAAGAAATTCAGATATGGATTTTGCAATTATCACAGTTTCTCTGAGTGAGTTTAAACCTTTAGAGCTTTTTGTTGAAGATATTCCCGAGGGAAAAATTGCAGATTATATTCTGGCTAGTTCTTATCTTCCGGCTTTTAAATTGCAGAGAATTGACGGTAAAATACTTATTGATGGTGGTTTTTATGATAATCTTCCTATTAATACCCTTATAAAAAAAGGCTACAAAAAAATAATTGCTGTCAGGACTTATGGCATGGGAGACAATAAGGTTGGAAATAATAATTCGGACATTATTTATATAAATCCTTCAGAAAATTTGGGGAGAATGCTTAATTTAGATCAAAAAAATGCCAGAAAAAATTTAAAAATGGGATATTATGATACAATGAAATATTTTAAAAACTTAAAGGGAAATAAATACTATATTTATCCTCCTAAAGACAGCAAATATTTTATTGAATTTATTTTAAATTTACCGGAAGAAACAATCAAATCTTTATCTGAACAGTTTAAAATAGTAGAACAGCCTAAAGAAAGATTATTATTTGAAGCATTAATTCCCAGAATAATTAATTTATTAGAATTAGATTATCAGGCTGATTATGGTGATATGCTGATAAATTTGCTGGAAATTATCGCAGCTAAAGCGGGAATTGAACGCTTTGAATTTTATAGTTTTCAAGATCTTCTTAAACAGGTTCGAAATAAATATAATAGAAGTGAAAAAACAATCAGTGAAAGGCTTCCACTATTTATAAAATCAAGCAATTTACTGCCTAAAAAAGTCAAGGAAGAAATTATTATCGGCATTGCCGAAAAAATTTTTTTAAACTATAGGGAGGTAAAATAGATTATGAATGGTCAAAAGAATAATAAAGCTGGTACTGGTGAAAATAAAATGATAAAAAATCTGAGAGAAAGATTATATGGTGATGCAGAGAAGGGGTCAACAGAACTCTTAAATGATGAAGAAAAATGTATTTTCTGCGGTAATTTTAATAACTTAATAAAATTTAAAGATACATATATATGCAGAAAATGTCTTGAGGATATTTAATCAGCTTTAAAATAATTTCAAAAAAATAACTTATAAATATGCAGGAGTTTCCCCAAAATTTATTTTCAAGCTGCAAAAAGGGGGCTTTAGTCATCAACGAAATTTTTAGATTTATCTAAAACTCAATTCGGGTGTGA
>NZ_QPJN01000033.1:0-26556 GCF_003338615.1 Halanaerobium sp. DL-01 | reverse complement strand
TGCAGCAGCAGTAGCAGAGGCAGCTGTAAAGTCCGGTGTAGCAAGGATAGAGTTAAGCTATGAGGAGGCTTATAAAATGGCCGAAGAAAAACTGGGGAGAGAGTAATATGGAAGTAAAAATACCTTATGGTAAAAACGAATATGTTCCTGTTGATATTCCCGAAAAAAATTTAATCGGTGTCTTTGATGTAGAAGAAAAAGAAAAAATAGAAGATACAGCTGGCGCCGTTAAAAAAGTACTGGAGAATCCTGTTAAAGCTGATTCACTTAAAAAACTTGCAGAAGGTAGAAAAAATGCAGTTATAGCAATAACAGATCACTCCAGACCGAACATTGAAAAAATAGCACTACCTATAATTGTAGAAATGTTAAATGAAGCAGGTCTGGAAAATGATAATATTACTGTTATGATTGGTCCAGGCTCTCACAGACCTGCCTATGAAGAAGAAGTTAAAGATAAACTGGGTTCAGTATATGAAAAAGTAAATTATGTCTGCCACAGCGCTTTTGATAGTGAGATGGTTGATTTAGGAGAAACTTCTTTTGGTCATCCTGTAAAAATCAACAAACAATTTTACGAAGCAGATTTAAAAATTGCGCTTGGTACTGTTTTACCACATCCATTTGCCGGATTTAGTGGTGGAGGAAAAATGGTTTCTGTTGGAGTAGCAAGTGATGAGACCATTAGTTCCACCCATAGACCTGTAATAGTTGACAATCCTCAGGCAAGCTTTGGAATAGTGGAAGACAATCCATTTTATCTTTCAAGTCTTGAAATGGCAGAAATGGCAGAAGTCGATTTTCTGATAAATGGAGTTATGAACGAAGAAGAAGAACTATTTTATGTGCAGGCTGGAAAAGTTGAAGAAGCACACAGAGATATAGTTGCTTATGTTAGAGATATGTTTGAAGTAAAAGTTCCGGAAAAAGCAGATGTCTTAGTTGTTGCAAGTGGATATCCAAAAGACTCTAATCTTTATCATGTTTCAGCCATGGGGGTATGTGCAGTTGCCGGTTCAGCAGTAAAATACCCATGTGTTGATAAAGGTGCCAGATTAATTATGGTTTCACCAATGGAAGACGGAATTTACAATCATGTATTTTATGATACTCTGGCTAAATATGAGTCTCCAGAAGAGGTTGTAAATGTCGTAGGAGCTTTTGAGGAATTTGAACCTGGTCACCATAGAGCTTATGGGGTTGCACAGGTTCTTTCAGACCATGAAGTAGTTATGGCTCAGTCATATTTAGAAAAAGATGTTTTCGAAAAAATTCATATGAGTTATGCAGATACAGCTCAAAAAGCGGTAGATCAGGCACTGGCCGATTTTGGAGAAGATGCAAGGATTGCTGTGATGCAGTATTCACATAGAATGATAGTTAAATATGATCCGGAGGTGAAATAGTTGGAAGATCTAAGAAGTCAAAAACACATGGAAGGTATAACAGGGGCTTATGCCAGAGCCATGTATAGAACAATGGGATATACAGATGAAGATCTCAAAAAACCTCAAATAGCTATAGTTAATTCATTTAGTGAAAGTAATCCAGCTCATTACCATCTCAGAGATTTAGCTAAATTTGTAAGGGAGGGTATTTATGCGGCTGGAGGAATGCCGGTTGAATTTAATACCATTGCTCCCTGTGATGCTGTTGCTCAGGGTAAAGGTATGCACTATATTCTGCCTTCCAGAGATATCATTGCAGCTTCAATAGAGCTAATGGTTCAGGCATCACAGTATGATGGGTTAGTTATGCTCTGTTCCTGTGATAAAATAGTGCCTGGTATGCTGATGGCAGCAGCCAGACTTGATCTTCCGACTGCATTTTTAACAGGTGGTGTAATGCTCCCTCGCGAGATAGGTGGAGAAGAGCTTGTTACCTGTGATATAAAAGAAGCAATGGGGAGAGTTAAATCTGGTGAAATAACCGAAGAAGAATTTTATGAAATAGAATCGACTACCTGTGCTACAGTTGGCACATGTTCTATGATGGGAACAGCAATGACAATGAGTACATTTGTTGAAGCTTTAGGGCTTTCTATTCCTGGTTCTTCTACAATGCTTGCCGTTGATTCTCAGCGGATGCATAAAGCAAAAGAGACAGGTAAACTGGCAGTAGATCTGGTAAAAAATAATATTACAGCCAGAGAAATGATCAATGAGGAAACTATTAAAAATCTGGTAAGATATTTAATGGCTGTAGGTGGATCAACCAATGCAATTTTACATCTGCAGGCAATTGCTTCTGAGTTTGGTTATGAACTGCCATTAAAATTATTTGATGAGTACAGTCAGACCACACCACTGCTGGCAAAGTTTAAGCCGGCTTCCAGGTTCCATATGAGTGATTATCACAAAGCAGGTGGAGTTTATGGAGTTCTTAAAGCACTTTCACCACAGTTATATACAGATTTTAGAACTATAACCGGTGAAAAAATGAGTGATCTTCTTGAAAATGTAGAGTTTACTCCTAATGAAGTAATTAAATCTCCTGAAAATCCGCTGGCAGAAAAAGGTGGACTTGCCGTTCTGCACGGTAATCTTGCTCCTAAAGGATCGATTGTAAAAGAAAGTGGAGTGGATGAAGAAATGCTGGTTCACAGAGGACCGGCTGTTACAGCAGATTCGGAAGAAGAAGTTAGAGAGCTTCTGCTTTCCGGTAAAGTTAAGCCTGGTGATGTACTTGTAATCCGCTATGAAGGACCAGCTGGTGGCCCGGGAATGAGAGAACTATCACTCCCTGCTGCAATACTAGTAGGGATGGGATTGGGCAAATCTGTTGCAATGATTACAGATGCCCGGTATTCTGGAGCAACACGAGGTCCCTGTATTGGTCATGTTTCTCCAGAAGCTGCAGCAGGTGGAAATATTGCTTTTATTAAAGATGGTGATATGATAGAAATTAATATTCCTGAACGAAAGCTTGAACTGAAGGTCTCTGATGAAGAACTTCAAAAGCGCAGGGAAAACTGGGAGAAAGTTCCGATGAAAGTAGCTGACAACAGTTTCCTTAGAACTTATGCCAAAATGGTAAGTGATGCTGGTGAAGGTGCAGTATTCAAATATAGGGAGAAGTGATCAAAATTAG
The DNA here is from genome assembly GCF_003338615.1 of Halanaerobium sp. DL-01. Taxonomy (NCBI): domain Bacteria; kingdom Bacillati; phylum Bacillota; class Clostridia; order Halanaerobiales; family Halanaerobiaceae; genus Halanaerobium; species Halanaerobium sp. DL-01. The sequence goes on along the minus strand of NZ_QPJN01000033.1, from coordinate 23,466 downwards.
TGAAATAAATATCCTCAAAATAAGTAAGAAAGATAATGTGGCAGTACTTCTTTCTGATGCAACTGAAGGTGACTATTATATTTATAATGACAAAAAATATGAACTTAATGAAGATATAAAGTTTGGACATAAAGTAGCACTTAATGATATAAAAAAAGATGAAAAAATAATTAAATATGGTGAAGTTATTGCATATGCAAAAGAGGACATACCTGCCGGAAGCTGGATTCATAACCACAATATAGTATCAGACCGCGGCAGATTAAAAGCAGGTGATGATAGATGAAATTTATGGGTTACAGACGAGAAGATGGCACTGCAGGTGTAAGAAATTTTCTGGCAGTAATTCCATCAGTTTTCTGTGCAAATAAAGCTGCAGAACAGATTGCAGCAAATATAGATAATGCTGTAAGTCTAACTCATTCTGTTGGCTGCAGTCAGGTGGGTGAAGATCTGGAGCAGACAGCAAGAACACTTAAAAATCTTGCCACACATCCCAATATAGGTGGAGTTTTAATTGTTGGACTGGGATGTGAAAGATTTACTCCTCAGGAATTTTACGATACAGTAAAAGCTAGCGGAAAACCTGTAGAAAAAGTTGTTATTCAGGAAGAAGGAGATTCAATAAAAGCTGTCAAAGCTGGTACAGAAAAGCTGTATCAATTGAATGAAATAGTTAATTCCTATCAGAGAGTAGAAATTGATGTGTCTGAACTAATAATCGGTTTAGAATGTGGTGGAACTGATGCCACTTCAGGTATAGCTGCAAATCCGGCCATAGGAAAAACATCTGATATTTTAATAGGTGAAGGAGGTTCTTCAGTATTTAGTGAGACAACTGAACTTTTGGGTGCTGAACACATTTTAAAGCGCCGCTGTGTAAATGACGAAGTCGCAGACAAAATGCTGAACTCTGTTGAAAGAACAGAGGGAGAACTTGCAAGAGCGACTGCTTCAGAAAAATATCGGCACCGTTCTGCACTTATCTCTACTGGTAATTTTGATGGAGGAGTCAGTACAGTGGTAGAAAAAGCACTGGGTAATATTCACAAAACTGGATCTGCACCTATAACAGGTGCAGTAAGATATGCAGAAAAACTGCAGGCAAAAGGGCTTAATTTTATGGATACTCCCGGCCAGGATGGAGAATCCACCACAGGTCTGGCTGCAGGTGGTGCTCAGATTGTTCTCTTTACAACAGGTAGAGGGACACCTACAGGATTTCCAACTGTACCTGTGATAAAAATAACAGGAAATGATGATACCTATCAAAAAATGAAGTTTAATCTTGATGTTAATGCTGGGAAAGTTATTCTAGGTGAAGAAGATATTGATTCAATGGGTAAAATAATATTTGATTATATGCTGGAAGTTGCTTCAGGTAAAAAAACAAAAGCTGAAGTTCTCGGTCATGATGAACTATTCAATATACCCAGAGTTTTAAATTACTGTGGAAATTAATATCTAAATTAAAGTGGATGGGAGTTGTATTTATACTCCATCCACTTTTCCTGTTTGCAAATTTAATTTTACATAAGATGTTTTTTTGTATATTATTAAATGGTACTGGATGATTTTATCCTAGCAGCTGATTTTAAATCAGGGGGTGGGGATAAACCGATCTGTTTAATTTTATTTTGGATGGACATATTAAAATAGAAGGTGGTTTTTTTGAATATAATTGGATTGATAATTGCTTTTTCTGCAGCAGTTTTTTTGATTTTTAAAGATTATAATATGGGGCTATCTCTTTTTACTGGGGCGGTAATACTTAATTTTTTTAGTGGTTTTGGTTTTGTTAATTTGTTTGAAAATATAATATTAACTCTGCAGGATCCGACTACAATACAGCTCATGCTTGTTGTAACACTTATAAGTGGATTGGGTTATTTAATGGATCTGACAGGAGATATGAAAAGAATGATAGATGCCTGTATTAATATCTTTAAAGATGGAAAGATCTTAAGCATGATTCTGCCGGCACTGATTGGTACATTATCTGCTCCAGGAGGAGCAATTCTTTCTGCACCGATGATAAATGAAAGTGGAGATAAAATCGGTCTGGATAAAAATAGAAAAACAGCGATTAATCTTTTTTTTCGCCATATTGGATATTTTATCTACCCATTATATTCCTCTATTATTGTCGCCAGCAGTATGTTAAATAGGAGTGCAGCATCGATAATAAAATATAATGCTGTAATAATGTTATCCGGTATAATAATTGCTTATTTTGTATTTTTTAGAAATTTAGAATCTGAAAAAAAACATAAAAACAGAAGCAGCTTTACAGAAAATATATATAATTTCGGCAGGGCTTTTTTCCCGATTTTTATAATACTATTTCTTGCATTAGTAATGAAAGTATATTTTCCCCTTGCTGCTTTAATAGGTATAGTAACTGCAGTTTTTAATAAGTGGCCGGAAGAGGAGAAAGTTAAGATTTTTAAAAATAGATTTTATAAATTTTTTACAAAAGGTATAAAATATAATTTAACTTTAATTATATTTGGAGTAATGGTATTTAAAACAACTTTAGAAAAATCAGGAGTAATTAATATAATAGCAGATGTTCTGACAGGACTGGGCCTGCCTCTTTTTTTAGTAATAATTGTCCTTGGATTTATTTCAGGATATATAACCGGAGTACATATGGCAGCTACAGGTATCTTACTGGCAATATTTATACCTCTTTTCCCTGCAGGTGTTGAAGGACCATATGTTTCACTGCTTTTAACTTCAATAATAATTGGCTACCTTGTTTCTCCACTGCACTTATGTCTGGCATTAACTACAGAATACTTTTCTTCTGAAATAGCAGAGGTATATCGGCTGCTTTTTCTGCCATTGACAGGAATGATTCTGGCAGGAGTTATTCAGATTATGATTTTTGCATAAACTTATTTCAAAAGGAGGATATTTAATGACAAAAAAAGTTCTTGTTACAAAATATTTAAAAGGTTCAGCTCTGAATGATTTAAAAAGAGAAATGGAAGTTATTATGCCTGATGAGGGTGAGGGTTATTCCAAAAAAGAACTAAAAGAACATTTGAATAATGTTGATGCTGTTCTTGTATCTAGAGCTGTAATAACAGAAGATCTGCTGGATGAAACTGAAAGATTAAAATTGATATGTGTACATGGAGTAGGATATGATAATGTAGATGTTAAAGCTGCCAGAAGACGAGGGATTGCCGTTGCCAACCTGCCGGATGTATTATCTTATGTAACTGCAGAATTTGCGTTTGCCCTTATGATATCTTTGAGCAGGCGTGTTGTTGAAGCAGATCATTATGCTCGAAACCATAATGATCACAACTGGCATCCGTATTTACTTTTAAGCAGAGAACTTAGAGGAAAAAAACTGGGTATCTTTGGGCTTGGTAATATTGGGATGGAATTTGCAGAGATGGCCCGTGCTTTTAAAATGGATATATATTATCACAACAGGACTAAAAATAAGGAACAGGATATTGCAAAATATTTAAGCAAGGAAGAACTTTTAAAAACTGCAGATTATATATCATTACATATTCCTTTAAATGAAAGTACAGAAAATTTTTTGTCTCACAAAGAATTTGCCCTTATGAAAGAAGATGTATATATAATAAATACTGCTCGCGGTCCGATTATTAACAAAGATGCACTGCTTTCTGCATTAAAAAATGATAAAATTGCCGGTGCTGCCCTGGATGTTCATTATAGTGAACCATATATTGAAGATGATTTTAAAGATTTTTCGAATGTAATATTAACTCCACATATAGGAACAACCACTTTAGAAACTCGGGAAAAAATGCTCCATAAAGCTGTGGAGACAATAACCAGTTCTTTTTCAGGTAAAAAGCTGGATAATCTACTTTAGTTTGTTTATATATAATAAATATTTTCAAAGAAGTATATTATGGTTTTCCCACAAAAAGGTTATTTGCGTCTCTAACTCATTAAAATTGCACCACAGGCACTCTGTATTTAAATAATTCGCACAGGCACTGTTTAAGGTTGCACCACAGGCACTCTGTATTTAAATAATTCGTACAAGCACTGTTTAAGGTAGATTAACGAAAAGGCCTAATGTTCCGCGAACACCCTTTTTGTGGACACATCATATTATAACTTAAAGTTCTGCTCCGGTTAATTTAATTATTTGTGGAGCAATTAATATAAAACTTATAAATAAGAGGTGTTTATAATGTCCGAAATACTGGTAGAAGAATATAGAGGTAAACTTTTGGAAAACATTCATAGAGGAGATATTGCTGTCTGTTCAGCAGAAAAGAAGGTTACAGCTTTTTGTGGAGATACTGCTAAAGATGTATATTACAGGTCTGCAGCTAAACCTCTACAGGTGCTGCCTGTTATTACAAGTGGTGCAGCAGATAAATATGGTTTTACAGATAAAGAAATTGCTCTGATGTCTGCTTCACACAGTGGAGAGGAATTTCATATTGAAATCTTAAAAAATATTCTTTCTAAAATGAATCTAACAGTTGATGATCTAAGATGTGGCAGTCATCCTCCCTTCAGCCGCAGTGCTAGAAAACACCTGCGTGAGAACGATTTACCTATTACTCAGGCACATAATGCCTGTTCAGGTAAACATTCTGCTCAGCTGGCTCTGGCTAAATTTTATGGATGGGATATGGATACATATTATAAAAAAGAACATCCCGTACAGCAGCTTCTCTTAAAAACAATTTCTGAAGTGGCTGACTATCCAGAAGAGAAAATTTATCAGGGAATAGATGGCTGTGGTGTGGTAGTATTTGGCCTACCGTTAAAAAATATTGCTTATTCTTATTTTCTGCTGGAAAACACTGAATTTCTAGATAAAAAATACAGAAAAGCAGCAGACAGGATAGTTCGTGTTATGAAGGAATATCCAGCTGTTATAGCAGGTACAGATCGTTTTGGAACATTATTGTGTCAAACCCTATCCAAAAATATACTTGCTAAATCTGGGGCAGATGGTGTATTTGCACTTGCTTTTGATGATAAAGGAATTGCGGTTAAAATTGAAGATGGAAAATTGCCTGCTGCATATCCGGTTGTGATAGATATATTAAAAAAATATGATGTTATAACTGATGAAGAAATAGAGAAGCTTGATAAATATTATAGACCTGTTATTAAAGATCACAATGGTCGTAAAGCTGGCTATATAAGAGCCAATTTTGCATTGACAGCAAACAAATAGAAAACAGGTGGACACATCATATATAATTTATTTTTATGTAAAAAAGAAAATTTAAAAAAATCAGAAAAAAATAAAAAAATCAGGCAGGAATTTGACTTTTCTTATAGAAATTAATAATTGGTTGAACCATTAATCCAATATTTTGTTTTATGAGAGGGGGGATATAATTGGCATTTAAAGTATTGGTGACGAAATATATTCCTGAAAAAGGGCTGAAAGAATTAAAAAAACACTGTCAAATTATTATGCCACAAAAAGGCGAAGAATTTGACGACAAATATATTATGGGAATTGCTGCAGAAGTAGATGCTATTATTGCAGTTAGATTTAATGTTAGTACGGAATTTATTAATAAAGCTAAAAATCTCAAAGTTATTAGTGTTTATGGAGTTGGAGTTGATAATGTAGATTTAGAAAAAGCTTCAGAGAAAGGTATTATAGTTACTAATTTGCCTGAAGTAGTAACAGAAGCAACTGCTGAACTGGCTTTTGGTTTAATGTTAGCCTTGAGCAGAAGAATTGTCGAGGCAGATTATTATTTAAGAAATAAAAATGATAAAAACTGGCACCCTTTTTTACTTCTCAGCAATGAACTATATGATAAAAATCTTGGTATTATAGGTTTTGGTAGAATTGGTCGTGCTGTCGCCAGAAGAGCTTTAGCTTTTGGTATGAAAGTATATTTTTATGACAAAGCTTATACAAAAGATGATAAATTTAATATGGATGTTCAATACTCTTCTTTTTCTAATATATTAGAAAATATGGACTATATAACTCTCCATGTTCCCCATATTAAATCAACACATCATTTGATTTCCAAATATGAATTTCAAATAATGAAAAATTCCTCTTTTTTAATTAATGCTTCCCGGGGACCAGTAGTTGATCAGAAAGAATTAATCAGTGCTTTAAAAAATAAAGAAATTGCTGGTGCTGCTCTTGATGTTTTTGAGAATGAACCGGAAGTTCCTCAAGAATTAACTGTTTTTAAGAATGTTGTTCTCACTCCACATTTAGGGACAACTACTATTGAAACAAAAACCAAAATGGCTTTTGAAGCTGCTAATAAAATTATTCAATTTATTAATGGAGGGACACCCACAAATATTGTGAATCAATAATATCATCAAATATTTAATATTCAAAAAATAAAAAAGATTTGATTTTTAAGCTTGAATTATGTAAAATGTACTTAATAGTATTAATAATGGTTGAACCAATGTACCTCTGATTATTTAAAATTATCAAACTATTATACCTTTTGAGAATAGTTTGCTGTGAGAAAGGAGAAGATTGATGAAAACAATTTTAGTTGATATGGATCTTTGTGTCGGCTGCAGGACATGTGAACTGCAGTGTGCAATCGAGAGAGTTTCAAAATCCAAAGAATTTGTTAAAGCTGCATTAGAAAATCCAGCACCCAAACCCCGCATAGATGTACAGACCAATGGGGTAGAAAATCTGCCCATACAGTGCAGGCAGTGTGATGACATGCCCTGTTATTATGCATGTCCTTCAGGAGCTATTTATGTAGATGAAGAAACAGAAAAAGTAGTAATAGATCATGAAAAATGTATAGGCTGCTGGATGTGTGTAATGGTATGTCCTTTTGCAGCTGTAAATGTTCATGATGGACTTGCTGATAAATGTGATCAGTGTATTTTTATGGATAACCCAGTATGTGTAGATTCCTGTCCAACAGGTGCACTAAAATATGTTGAAAGTGAAGATGAGTCTCGAGAGATAAAGGTTAATAGATCAAATAATAACTTTGATGATTATATTAAAGGGAGGTCAAATAAATAATGTTGAAAGCAAAAAAGAGATCACTAGATCCAATGGCCGATGAATTACTAGTAAAAGCGGCAAATGATAATACAAAATTAAGCTGGGATATGCATGAAGAAAATCTCCCCCACTGTGGTTTTGGAGAAATGGGACTCTGCTGTACTAAATGTATGCAGGGGCCATGCAGAATAGATCCTTTTGGAAATAATGCAGATAGAGGAAGCTGTGGTAGAGATGCTGCTGTAATTGCAGCAGAAAATCTTTCACTCCAATTTCTTTCTGGATTGAGTTCAGCATCTGAAGAGCTTAAAGATGTTGAAATTTTAAAAGAATCGCAGAATTTGCACAGCTATTTAAATGGCGGCATGAATTTAGATGCTGAAGAAGTTCTTCAGAAAACATTTGATCATGTAGAAAAAGTTTATTCAAAACTTGATTTAAGCAGTGAAAATAATATAATCACCAATAAATTTGATTTAAACAAGAAAAAAGTAGTCATTTCTGGTAAAATTTCTGATCAGACAGTAAATATGCTGAAAGAGCAGGAAGATGTTGAAGTATATTCTCTTTTGAATGAGTATTATTATGAAGACGTAAAGCCTCTTACCAATTACGGGAGCCAGGAATTTATAGTAATGAGTGGATTTCCAGACCTGATTGTATTTGGATCAGGCTGTGCTAAGCCGTCACTGCTGGAGCTTGCAGATAAATATGATGTTGATTATGTCTACGAATCTGATTTAAGTGAATTTGATTTAAATGATGTTGAAAGCAGTGGATACATGGAAATAGATTATCTTGATTTTGATTTAAAGAATGATTATGAAGATAAACTTTCTGAAGCTGACAAAATTGCATTAGTAGCAGGCTGCAACAATGTAAAGTATTCTCAGGATAACAGGCTAAAAAAGCTTACAGAACATCTTCTTAACTCAGGTTATACTGTACTGACCAGTGGATGTGCAGCGATGGGTTTAAATAAATATTTTTCAGAAGATGACGAAATTTATTACTTAGGCAGCTGTAATAATACTACTGCTTTCGGTGAAATTGCAGAAAAATATGCTGATAGTAAAAAAGTTGTAGCTGTATTTCCAGAATTGAGTCAGATGAAAGCATTTAGTCAGGCAGCATATCTTGCTAAAAAAAGTGTAAAAACATATGTTATGTCAAAAAGCTTTATACCACCTTATTCTGAATTTAAAGATATAATTAATAATACAAATCCAGCCTTAAGAATAAAGACAGAAGGATATAAGTTAGAACAGATTAGCGGTATTTTAGACTAATATGGGGGTTATAAAAATGAAATACTTAATAATAGGCTGTGGACCTGCAGGTATGCATGCAGCATATAAGTTAGATGAATTAGATAAAAATGCAGAAATAACCCTGATTAATTCTGAATCCAATCTTCCCTATTCAAGAATACTAATAACATTTTTGTTAGAAAAAAAAGTTGAAGAAGAAGATCTATTTATCTTTTCTGAAGAGTTTTTGCAAAAAGATAATATAAACTATTATCAGAATAAAAGTGTGGAAGAAATAGATTCTGATAATAAAAAGGTTAAATTAAATGATGGAACAGCTCTTAATTATGACAAACTTTTGATTGCTGCTGGTGGAGATCCCAAGCGTCCATCTGTAAAAGGGATTGAATCAGACAGAATATTTACCATAAGAACAATAGATGACATAAAAACTGTAAAAGCAAAAATGGAAACTGCAGAAAAATGTGCTGTGTTAGGTGGAGGACTTGTAAGTTTAAAAATGGCACAGGCTTTAAAAAGGCAGGGAATTGGTGTAAAAGTTCTTATCCGGTCACCAAGGGTTTTATCACAGGTTTTAGATGAAGAATCTGCAGTATTGATAGCAGATCATTTAGAAGAAAATGGTATAGAACTCTTAACCGGAACTCAAATTGAAGAAATAGTTGAGGAAAAGAAAGGTCTTGTATTTAATACTAACAAAGGCAAAATAAGTTCTGACTTCGCGGTTATTGGAAAAGGAGTTAGTCCTAATATGGACTTTTTGGACAAGACATCTGTTAAAACAGACTGGGGAATATTATCAGATGAATATCTTCAGACTGAAGAAAAAGATATTTTTGCAGCAGGTGATGTTGTCGAGAATTATAATATTGCTCAGGATAGTATTCAGCTCAATTCTATCTGGCCGGATGCAGTTCTGCAGGGTATAACAGCAGCAGAAAATATGGCCGGTAAATTTAAAAAATATCCAGGAAATATTAATATGAATGCTGTAGACATATTTTCTCTTCCACTTATTGCAATGGGGAGAGTTAAAGATGTAGAAAATTTAGAAACAGTAAAATATGAAAATAAATCTGAAAAGAAGTTTGTAAAATTGTTTTTCAATAATGATTTATTGGTTGGTGCAGTTCTGATTAATGATGTAGAAAATGCCGGTTTTTATAAACAGTTAATTGCTAAAAGAAAAATCATTAAAGATAGAGAGACATTGTTAAATAAAAATAACTTACTGGCAAATTATATATTTTGGAAAGAGGTGACTGAATGAAAATCTATGAAAATTTGTGTGTGGGCTGTGGAAGATGTCACCCATACTGTCCAGCACAGGCAATATATTTTACAGATGGAATAAGTAAAGTGGCACAGGATTTATGTTTTGAATGTGGTGCATGCCTCCGTTCACAGGTATGTCCGGTAGATGCAATTTATGAGTCAGAAGATGTTTACGATTATCCCAGATCTGTAAGGAAATTCTTTAGTGACCCAACCACTACTCATAAAGAGACAAATATGCCCGGACGTGGTACAGAAGAAGTTAAAACAAATGATGTAACAGGACGAACTGCTAAAGGTGAGCTTAGTATTGGAATCGAGGTAGGACGCCCAACTGTCGGTACGAGGATTTTTGAAGTGGAGAAAATAACAAAAGCTCTTGCCGAAGCTGGATTTAATGATTTTGAAGAAAAAAATCCTGTTTCTGGACTTATGAAAAATAAAGAAAAAGGAATTCTTAAAGAAGAAGTTTTACATGAAAGAGTATTATCTGCAATTGTAGAATTTACTATAAAAGAAGAAGAACTGGAGAGATGTTTGGAAGTGATTGAAAAAGCAGCTGCAGAAATTGATACTGTATTTACAATGGATCTAATCAGCTGTTATGATAAAGGAATGAAAATAAGAGTACAGGATATTATTGATAAATCTAATTTTACCCCGAGGCCAAATGCCAAAATAAATATAGGGATCGGCAGATTGAATGATGAGGAGGCTTAAAACTTATGACACATACGTTACACCGTGAAGGTTCTGTAGAAAGTCTGCAGGATGATCTGCTGTTGCTGATTACTCCTGCTATAACATACAATGATAAGGGTGCAGCTGAAAAAATTAAAAAAATGATTGATATTGTTTTTGATGTAGGTCCAACAAATTACGGGTGTTATGAACTTGGTATGAATATTTTATCTGGAGTAGAAGTGGATGTTATAAAAGAAGAAACTAAAGATAATTCCCGTATAAGATGTGTATTTAGTGATAAAGAAAAGTTTAAAGATGTTTTAAGAAGAATAATAGAAGCTGATTTAGGCCTCTCAGTTACAGTCAGTGGACTTCAGTCTATTGTAAAAGAGGTTCTTGATGAAATGGAGATAGATCCTCACTCAGTTAACCTGGCTATGGGAACACATGGAGCAACAGAGAAATTACCTGATGAAAATTTTAGAAAGATTACAACTATGTGTGGTCATGCTATGGTAGCTCCTGGTTTGGTAGAGGATATGATAGTTAAAGTAAAAAAAGGGCAGTTAACCATTGATGAAGCTGCTGTAGAAATTGCTAAACCATGTATATGTGGAGTTTTTAATCATGAAAGAGCAGCACTGCTTTTAAAAGAAATTATGCCGCTCTATGTAATAACCGATTAATTAGAATATTTTGAAAGGGGGAATTACTGCGGGAAAATAGTACAGGTGAAAATAGAATAAAATTATTTGAATCACAAAAAACCAAGGAGGTAATTTATTTTGAAAAAAATCCTAGTGTTAAGTTTATTAGCGATCTTTTTGTTAAGTCTTACAAGTATGGGTGTGGCGGCTTATCCGGAAGAAGAAATTGAATGGGTTCTCTGGTCAAGTCCTGGTGGAGGGACTGATACTACAGCAAGAACAGCTGGTATTCCACTGAGAAAAGATATGGGAGTACCGCTTGTAATAAGGAATATGTCTGGTGGTAGTGGTGCTAGAGCTATGGAATATGTACAGGAGCAGAAAGCAGATGGGTATACCTGGCTTTTCATTACAAATACTCTAATTACAACTACAGAAAGAGGATTAGTTGATTATACTTATGAAGACTGGGAGCCTGTTTTTATGCTGAATCATGATCCACAGACAATTGCTGTAAGTGCAGATAGTGGTATAAAATCATTTGAAGATTTAGTTGAACTTGGTAAAGAGAGAAAACTTAAGTGGGGATTAACTCATCTTGGTGGAAATGATCATGTAGCTATAAATACAGTGGCAGAAGCAGTTGGTGTAGGATATGACCCGATTGTATATAATAGTGGAGCAGAAGTTATGGTTGGAGCTTTAGGTGGTTCCATTGATGTGTTTATTTCTAATCCATCTGAAATAATGGGACAGGTTGAAGCTGGTAAAATAAACATTATTGCTTCAATGAGTGAAAAGAGATTAAGTATTTTACCTGATACTCCAACATTGAAAGAATTAGGATATGATATTCAGTTTGGTACCTGGAGAGGTGTAGCAGTTAAAGCAGGGACCGATCCAGAAGTTGTGAATAAAATAGAATCAATGCTAGCAGAAGCTGCTGACTCTGAAATTTACAGAGAATTCCTTAAAGATAATGGAATGGATTATAATGTAAAAAATGCAGAAGAGTTTGACAAATTCATCCAGAAGCAGTGGAGTGTTTTCTCAGAAGGTCTAAAGAAAGTTGGACTATAAACCAACATTAATCTGGAGGGGAGATTTTCTCCCCTCTCTTTAAAAAGGAGGTCCATTAGAAAAATGAAAAAAAATCCAACTTTTATTACAGCAGTAATTATGATTTTAATTGCAACATTATTATTTATATCGACTTATTCTATACAGGTATCTGGTGAACAGGGTAACAGACTAGGGCCAAGATTTTTTCCTCGGTTAATGCTGGGATTAATTATATTTTTTAATTTAGTACTGGCATATCAATCATATAGATATCCAGAAGAACAAAAAAAAGTTAAACCTATACCAAAAGATAAACAGAATAGATTTATTGGGACAGCAGTTTTAGGTGTTTTGACCGGGTTCTCTTTTAATTATTTAGGTGGTTTTACAGCTATTTTTCTTTTTGTATTATTATTTTTAATCATTTGGAATCAAAAAAGGATAAAAGTTTTAGTTTTAACACCAATTTTAGTGACAGCAGGAGCTTACTTATTATTTCATGAGCTTCTTTCAGTTAGAATGCCTAAAGGTATAATCGATGCTCTATTTTTATAAGGAGGTGGTATCTTGTTAAATTCAATAATGATCGGATTAAGTGCTATTTTTGAACCAATGAATTTTTTAGCTGTTTTGGCCGGAGTTGTTTCCGGTATGACAATAGGAGCTTTACCAGGTTTATCTGCTACAATGGGAGCTGCCTTAATTGTGCCGTTCACATTTTTTATGGAACCTATACCCGCAATTGCAATGTTAAGTGCCCTATATTGTGGTGCCACATATGGTGGGTCAATTTCTGCAATACTTGTTAACACACCAGGAACACCAGCTGCTGCGGTTACTACTCTGGATGGGTATGAACTTTCTAAACAGGGTCATGCCGGTAAAGCACTTGGAACTGCAGTAATTGCGTCTGGACTTGGAGGAATATTTAGTGTTGTAATTTTAATTTTTGTTGCTCCTCAGGTTGCCGAAATAGCTCTAAAATTTGCTGATCCAGAATATTTTAGCCTGGCAATTTTTGGTGTTAGTATGGTAGCAAATATATCTTCTGATAATGAACTAAAAAATATAATTGGTGGAATGATAGGTATCTTTTTAGCAACTGTAGGAATGGATTCACTTACAGGATTTCCAAGATTTACATTTGGTTTTAGCAGTTTAACTTCTGGAATAGATTTTATTCCCGTGATGATTGGATTATTTGCTTTTGCAGAGGTTTTACGCCAGGCACAGACATATATTAAGAGTGAGACTAATACAGAAATCGCTGGTCTATTACCAAGCTTTAAAGAATTATGGCCATTAAAATGGAGTATGCTTCGTTCAGCAGTTATTGGTACTTTTGTTGGAATTCTGCCAGCTGAAGGAGGAACTGTTGCTTCTTTTATTGGTTATAATGAAGCAAAAAGGTGGTCAAAACATCCAGAAAAATTTGGTACAGGTTTATTAGAAGGAGTAGCTGCACCTGAAACAGCAAATAATGCTGCTACTGGTGGAGCAATGGTCCCTACTTTAACTTTAGGTATACCTGGCAGTTCAACAACTGCAGTTATACTTGGGGGATTAATGATACAGGGGTTACAGCCTGGCCCACTTCTGTTTGCGACTCAGCCTAAATTTGTTTATTCTATTTTTGTAGCAATGGGTCTTGCAAATATATTATTTTTAATAGTAGGTTTAGGAGGAGCAAAAGTTTTTGCTCAGGTAACAAAAATACCAATTTATATATTAAATCCAATTGTTATGGTTTTATGTATTATTGGTTCTTATTCACTAGGGAATAATGTTGCTGATGTGTGGATTATGATTATAACAGGATTGATAGGATTTGTTATTAAAAAAGTTGGATTTTCTCCAGCACCAATTGTTCTAGGATTAGTATTAGGAAGTTTAGTAGAGGTGTCTTTCAGGAGAGCTATGACAATTTATGACCATAATTATTTAATATTTTTTCAGAGACCATTTTCAGCTATTTTCCTTAGTCTAGCTTTACTATCAATTTTATGGCCATTTATTACTAAAACAATTAAACACCGCCGCCAGTCACAGCAAGGTAATTAAAGGGAGGTTTTTTAATGAGAGGTAAAGAAGTATTGATGATGCAAAATGCAGAAAAAATTATTTACACATGTGCAGCTGTAAAAAAAGGAGAAAAAGTTTTAATTATTACTGACCCTGAAAGACTTGATATAGCTAAGATTTTAACTGGTGTAATGCTTAATAGAGATATTGAGCCTGTCACAGCGGTTATGATGCCGAATGAATTTGATGGACAGGAGCCGCCATCTATGATTTTTCATGCTATGTTAGATGCAGATGTGATAATAATGCCAACGGCAAAATCTATTGCCCATTCTGAAGCAGTTCATAAAGCTTTAGATGATGGTGCAAGAGTTTTAGCGATGTCTGCCTTTGTGGAAGAGCAGATGTATGAAGGAGGAATAAATGCAGATTTTGTTAAAGAAAGGCCTGTGTGCTTGAGATTTGGTGAATATTTCACAAATTCAGATACTATTCATATTACTTCTCCTGCAGGAACAGATTTTACAGCTTCACTTAAAGGTAGGAAAGGTAATTCACATGCGTGTATAGTAGATGAACCAGGTATGTATTCATCCTTAACAAATATTGAAGCAAATATTTCACCAGCAGAACACAGTGCAGATGGAACTATTGTAGTTGATGGAGCAGTTTCTAATTTTGGTATCGGAGTTGTTGATGCTCCTATAATAATGGAGATTGAAAATGGTGCTATTCAAAGTATTTCCGGAGGGAAAGATGCTAAGTTTTTAGATGATCTTCTTAAAACTATTGGTGATGAAGGAGCATTAAATATAGCTCAAATTGCTATTGGGCTTAACCCATTAATAAAAGATTTCAATGGTATTATGCTTAATGATCATGGAGTTTATGGTAGTTCACATATCGGTATTGGCACAAGTCATAATTTAGGTGGCGATGTAAAAGCAGATATACACTATGATGTAATGATGGCAAATCCAACCATTAAATTTGATGGTCAGATCGTAATCGAAGAAGGTAATGTTATAGGATAAAATATTGATGGAAGGGGAGAATTCATGATGGCAGATAAAATTGGAATAATAGGATTTGGAGAAGCAGGGCAGGCAGTTGCTGGTGGGTTTACAGAAGAAGGAAATTCGGTTGCTGCTTATGATCTTCAATATAATAAATATTTAGAAAGAGCGGAAGAACTTCAGGTTAATTTGTTTGACAATAAAGATGAGTTCCTAAAAAATGTTAATATATTATTTTCTCTTGTTCCCTGTTCAGTTTCTCTGGCAGTTGCAGAAGAATTTATACCATTGCTGGACAGCAGGAAAATATTTATTGAGCTTTCAGCTAGTTTTCCGGATGATATGGAAAAGGCATCTCAAATTGCAGACAATAATGGGATTGATTTTATTGATGGTGCTATCATGGGTTCTGTTATTAATTTTAAACATAAAGTTCCGATTTTTTTGAGCGGTAAAAAAAGCGTGGAAATTAGTAAAGATTTAAAAAAGTTAGGTATGAATATTGAAGTTATTGGTGATAAAGCAGGACAGGCATCTGCATCTAAATTGTGCCGAAGTATATACACTAAAGGAACAGAGGCTCTACTTGTAGAATTGTTAAAAGTTACTGAACATTTTGATATAACAGACACTGTTTTGAACTCTATTGATAAAACCTGGTATTTAAATGGCTTTCGTGCAGAGGCGGAAAGATTATTTAAATCTACTGAAAAACATATTGAAAGAAAACATGCTGAGGTTGTTAATGTTGTAAAAATGATTAAGGATATTGGTGTTGAGGCATATATGTCTCAAGCAGCCGAAACTGTTTTAAATCAAAAAAAGGATAATTTGACTAAATAAAAATTAGATAATATAATTAATTACTGGTAGAACCAGTTATTAATTATGGAGTGATAAAATTGAATTTAAAACCCGTTAAAAAAGAACGGATATCAGATCAGATAATTGATCAGATATTCAAATTAATAGTATCAGGCAATTTAAAACCGGGAGATAAAATACCTTCTGAGAGAAAGATGACTGAATTATTTGATGTAAGCAGAAACAGCATCCGGGAAGCGATTAAACTGCTTGAAATGCTTGGATTTCTTGTCTCTAAAAGAGGAGATGGAACATATATAGCCGATATGTCTTCAGATGTATTTGAAGGATATATAAACAAACATAATATAAGTAATGACAACCTCAATGCTTCAGAGGTGGTAGAGGCAAGAATGGCAATAGAACCTTCTATTGCTAAACTGGCAGCTGAAAGAAGAACTGAAAAACAACTCAATATGCTGGAAAATATTGTTGATGAAATAGAAAATAACAGTAAGAGTAAAAATAATGAGGCGGATCTCTATTTTCATCGTATGCTGGCCAAAGCTTCTCAAAATAAAGTTCTTGAGGAAACTCTGAATTTTCTTATAGATTATACTTCTGAAGTTTCTAAAAAAAGTCGTGAGATTAATGAAACTTTTTTTCCTCTTAGAATTCGAAAAAAAGTAGAAGAACACAGAACAATCCTGGAAGCAATTAAGAATCAGGACAGCAAAAAAGCATCTGTTTTGATGTACAGGCACCTAAAAAATGTTAAGATTAAGCTGGAAAGGCTAAGCAGTGAATAAAACAGCGGAAAATATATCTAATAATACTAAACTCCCCTTTAAAGGGGAGTTTTAAGTTTTACTCTATATAATCAGAAAATGTCTTTTTCAGCAGTATAGAAATATAACCTTTAGTATTTCTATCTTCATTTTGGTAACTTTTTTGCAGCTGTATAAGAGAATAATAAAAATCATAATCAAAAGATTCTTCTGTCTGAAAATGTTCTGCCATAACTTTCAAAAAAGCTTCTTCAGCTTTTTCAAAATCACCTATTATGTCAATACATTCCCTTACAATCTGCTTGTTATCTTTATAAATTTTACCCTGTGCTGTTTTTAACCACTCTAGTCTTACTCCCAATTCTCTGGAGATACTGTGCAGAAGATGTTCGGTTGGATTTGTCCTTCCACTTTCCACTAAAGCAATTGTAGACCGGCCTACACCAATTTTTTCTGCCAGCTGTTGTTGTGTCAAATTATACTCTTTTCTAAGCTTCTTAATATTTTTCACAACAGTTTTTCTGTCCATTATTATTCCCCGTTTCCATGTTGAAATTTTAATTTGAACAATTCTTGACAATGTTTATAAAAAACAATATAATTATAATTGAAATAAAATTATAATTATATAAAACATATATTTTTTAAAAAATCAAGAAAGGAGGATAGAGGTAAAAAAGCATTAAAATTCTTAATTTTAAAATACAGCAGTACTTTCTTCTAAATACTTTGTCTTCTAAATACTTTACTATATTAAATTATATCATAATAAATATTTATTGTAAATTTTACGGACTGACGGTGATTATCGTAATATTTAATTTTATTATTTGTATTTATAGTTTAATTTTAAATATGTTGGGGGGGTATTACCTTGTCTAAAGATAGACTTTCTAAAGAGGCAGTTCCTCATTATAAACCAGGTGATAAAATATACAAGCTTTTTAATCACAAAAAAGTAATTATAGATGGTAATCAGGATACATTTGTTATAAATATTGATAAAAATGAAAACTGATTTCAGGTCGGTCTTTCCGGCCTCAATCCTTATTCTCAGGTTTAAATAAATGTTTGGTTTAGAAGAATTAAATATTGATTTTAAATGATAATTATATTTGCAAAAAATATATTTTTATTTATAATACAATTTGTGATTTATTTCTCAAAATTATTAATTACATAATAAAATTAAAGAGGAGAGATTTCTATGGCTTTTTTTCAGTATGTTAACAGTATTCTTTGGGGTCCAGTAATGATGGTTTTACTTCTGGGGACAGGTATTTTATTTACTTTAAAGTTAAGATTTATTCAGGTTAGAAGACTAAAAGATTCGTTTAAAGAAACTTTTGGAAAAATGTTTGATAAATCTATCACAGCAGATGAAACCGGGATTTCTTCATTTCAGGCACTTGCAACTGCTATAGCTGCTCAGGTTGGCACTGGTAATTTAGTTGGGGTTTCAACTGCAATAGTAGCCGGAGGGCCTGGTGCAATATTCTGGATGTGGATCAGTGGTGTCTTTGGTATGGGTACAATTTTTGCAGAAGCTGTTTTAGGGCAGGAATATAAAGAAGAAGTTGGTGGTGAAATGACAGGAGGACCAGCTTTTTACATAAGAAATGGTTTGGGAAGTAAATTTATGGCTGGACTTTTTGCTGTTTCAATTGTTCTGGCTCTTGGAATAGTCGGCAATATGGTTCAATCCAACTCGATCGCCACAGCTGTTTCAGAGGCATTTGGTATATCTACTCTTATTGTTGGTGTTGTTGTAGCATTACTTGTTGGTCTAGTTGTAATAGGAGGCCTGCAGAGAATAGCAAATATTACAGAAATGGTAGTTCCATTTATGGCTGTAATGTATTTTCTGGCGAGTTTTGTTGTTATATTTATAAATTTTGAGAGCATTATTCCATCATTAAAAATGATATTTTATGGTGCATTTAACCCAACTGCCGCTACTGGTGGAGTAATAGGTGTATCAATGAAACAGGCATTCCGCTATGGTATTGCCAGAGGTTTGTTTTCTAATGAAGCTGGTATGGGTTCAACACCTCATGCACATGCAGTAGCTAAGGTGAACCATCCTGCACAACAGGGACTTGTAGCTATTTTTGGAGTCTTTTTTGATACTTTTGTGGTATGTACAATGACAGCCATGGTTATAATTACCAGTGGAGTTTTTAAAACTGAAGCACTTCGCGGAGCAGCAATGACACAGGCAGGTTTTGCTCAGTCGTTAGGTGGACTGGGAGAAAAGTTTGTAGCAATAGGTCTTTTCTTTTTTGCGTTTACAACAATTATCAGCTGGTATTATTTTGGAGAGGTAAATATAAAATATTTATTTGGAAAATCCCGGATCAAAATTTATCGATGGGTTGTAGTAATTTGTATTATTCTGGGTGCTACAATGAAGGTTCCTGTTATCTGGGAAATGGCAGATACATTTAATGGTATTATGGTAATTCCTAATGTCATTGCCCTGCTTGGTATGTCATCACTGGTTAGCAAGATATATGATGATTATGAAAATAATTTTTTAAAGAACAAAGATTCAGAATATGAGAACACTAGTATGCCGAGAGAAAAAGTGAATTAATATTTAGTTTAAATTAGGAATATAGAAAAATGTAGTACAGTAAAAGCTTCCTTAAGATTCACATATTAAAAATTTTAATATCCCTAAATCTTTCTTTTCTGTAACATGATCTAAAAAATGAGGGAATTCTTTTTATGTGAATGCTTGCACACAATAAAAAATTATTGTATAATAATATAAAATATATCTGAACAGATGGGATTTATATTCCTGACTGTGAGGATTATAAAAGCATTGTTTTTCCTCAGTTTAAAGGAAAACCTGAGAATAAGGGAAAAGAACTAGAAATGGAAAAATCCCTGTCTTTACTGCGGCAGGGATTTTGCAGTTGTTTAAGTATACAATTTCATAAATTTTTTGCCTTGAGCCTGCGAAAGGAATGGTTATAATTATGATTAAAAGAATTGGAGTTATTGGCATTGTGGTAGAAAACAGAAAAGAAATCAGTGACAAATTAAATAAAATTTTAAGCAGTTATGGTGATATTATAATCGGAAGAATGGGTATACCATCAAAAGAATATGGCTTATCAATAATATCATTAATAGTTGAAGGAACTTCAGATGATATTGGTGCAATAACAGGAAAATTAGGCAGTCTTAAAGGGGTAAATTTAAAATCAGCACTTACATCAGTAAAAATTAATGATAAAGTTAATTCTGATAAAACAGGAGAGAACTAAATATGAATTCAACTTCTAAAGGAGAAAGGCCTCATATAGCTGTATTTGGTCGGAGAAATGTTGGTAAATCTACTTTTATTAATAGATTAACAAATCAGAATCTATCACTTGTGTCAGATCAGCCTGGAACCACAACAGATCCAGTATATAAAGCGATGGAACTTCATCCTGTTGGTCCTGCTGTAATAATTGATACAGCTGGTATAGATGATACAGGTGAGCTTGGGGAAAAAAGAATAGAAAAAACTCGAGAAGTTTTGCGAAGAACTGATGCAGCGGTGCTTGTAATTTCTGCTGTAGAGGATGCTGGAGATTATGAAAATAATCTTATAAATGAATTTAAAAAAAGAAGTATTCCATTTATTGTGGCTGTAAATAAAATAGATTTGCTGGATAATATATCTGATAATAAAATAACTGAAGTTAATTTTTTAAAAAATAAAACAATGATAGAAAAAAAATCAATAGGAATATTTCTGCAGAACTGTAAGACAGATTATGTGTTTATTAGTGCAGAAAAAGGAAAAAATATAGATAAGGCAAGAGGGCTAATTGCAGATAAATTACCTGATGAAGACGAAAGTAAAAACACTATTATAGGTGACCTGATTGATCCAGGTGACCTTGTTGTTTTAGTAACTCCTATTGACAGTGCTGCACCCAAAGGTAGACTAATACTTCCACAGGTGCAGACCATAAGAGATATAATTGACCACAATGGAACAGCAGTGGTGAGCAAAAAAGAAAAAATTAAATCGGAAATAGATAAACTCAAGCAGAAACCTAAAATAGTTGTAACAGATTCTCAGGTATTTGGGGTGGTTTCTAAATTTGTACCTGATGATATTCTTTTAACAGGATTTTCTGTGCTTTTTGCCAGATACAAAGGAGATCTTAATATTTTTGTTCGCGGAGCAAAAGCTATGTCAGAACTCCAGGCTGGGGATAAAGTTTTGATTGCAGAAGCCTGCACCCACCGCAGACAGCATGATGATATTGGAACAGTAAAAATCCCCAACTGGATTCACAAAAAAATATCTGCTGATATTACGTTTGATCATACTGCGGGAAGAGATTTTCCTGTCAATCTAGATCAATATAAATTGATACTTCACTGTGGCGGATGTATGTTAAATAGAAAAGAAGTTATAAGCAGAATTACAGAAGCAGAAGAAGCAGGAATACCGGTCATAAATTACGGTATGGCAATTGCCTGGCTGCATGGTATACTTGATAGGGCATTAAAACCTTTTCCAGCTGCTTTAAAGCTGTGGAATGATTCTAGAAAAAAATGAATTTATTTATAATAATTATTATTTAGAGATGACTAATTTGACAGTTTTAATTTTATTTTGATTTTGGGGAAGATATTTGTTTGGGCTCCGCAAAATATTTAGAGGAGATGATAATTATGAAGGCAGAAATTTACCACCTTTACCACAGTTCGGCAGCAGTAAAATTAAAAAATGACCTATTTATTTTTGATTATTATAAAGATGATTTAAGAGGGGAAAATTTAAATCTTAAAGATGGCGTAATAACTAAAAATAGTTTTGATAATATAGATAGAGCTTTTGTTTTTGTTTCCCACCGGCATCATGATCACTATAATAAAGTTATATATAAATGGCAGCAGTACCTAGATAAAATATACTATATTATTAGTGATGATGTTGAACTCGATTTTACACAGGAAAATATAATTATGGTTTCTAAAGATCAGACATTAACTGTTTCAGATATAAAAATAAAAACCTTTGGCAGTACAGATGAAGGAGTTTCTTTTTTGGTTAAAACACCAGATATAAATATTTTTCATGCTGGTGATTTGAATTGGTGGAAGTGGAAAAAGTTTAGTCCGCGTGTACAGAAAAGAGAGGAAAGAAATTATAAAAATGAAATAAAAAAAATAGCTGGTGAAAATATAGATATAGCATTTGTACCGGTTGATCCTCGTTTGGAGGAAAACTATTATCTGGCCGGCAAGTATTTTATTGAAGAAATAAAGCCAAAGATATTTATACCAATTCATTTTTCAGATAATTACAGTATAACTGAAAAATTCAAGAAGAAGATGAATGGAAGTGCAAGTGATGTAAAAGAGGTAAAATTTCGCGGTGAAAATATAATTTTTGAAAAATTTTAAAAAAGTAAAAATAATTTTAATGATCTATAAAAATAATATAACCGATGTTATATTGTAAAATAAATATTAAAACCCCAATTATTAAAATTGGGGTTTTTTTAAAATGATATATTTTTAAAATGACCAGCGGCTATTTTGAGTTATATATTATTCAGTAAAGGCATTATCTGTTGTCCACTGTTTGTATATTTTGCCAACTGCATCAGGGCCAGGACTTAAAGTAGGTTTACCCGGCTGCCAGCCTGAAGGAGTAACCTGATTTCCGTCAGTTTCTCTTACCAGCTGGAATGCTTTAAGCTGTCTAATAAGTTCTTCAACATTTCTTCCAACAGGAGGTGTTAGTACTTCCATAGCCTGTAGAACACCATCTGGGTCAATAATAAATCTGCCGCGCACGTCTACTCCAGATTCTTCATCATATACGCCATATTTTTTACCAATTTTTCCAGCTGAATCTGAAAGCATTGGATAAGGTATACCACCTTTAACCATTTTGGAAAGTTCAGTTTCATCCCAGATCTTATGGCTGTGCACACTATTAGTACTTACAGAAAGGACTTCTACATCCAGTTCTTTTAATTCATCATACTTGACGGCAACTGCCGACAGTTCAGTAGGTCATACAAATGTGAAGTCGCCGGGATAGAAACAAACTACCCTCCACTGTCCATCATAATCAGATAACTTAACATTTTTAAATTTGCCTTTGTGATAAGCACTTGCTTCAAAATCAGGTGCTTTTTGTCCAACTCTTATCATAAATAAATACCTCCTATGTAATTAATATTGTTATTTTTATTATAACAGAAAGGAAGATTTTTATCAATAGTAATTACTATTATTATTTATTTTTTTAGAGATTATTATTGTTTTTATAATAATCAACATCTGTATAAAAATATACCCAGAATTTAATTTTATTATAGAGGTGTATGTGGTTAATTAGATGAAAATAAAAAACTCATTTTTAAAAACTTGCAAATAGCCATATAATAATATATAATGATTAAAATTAATATTAAAATTCTTTGAACAGGAGAGTAAAAAATAGATTGGATAAGCGAGTTGAGATTTGGTGAGAGCTCAGCCAATATTTATTTTTGAAGCGCACCTGGGAGATTTTTTTCTGAATGAAAGTAGGAAGAAACGTAATAAATGCGTTAAATGTTTAAGTGGGTAGATATGAATTAATATATCTGCCAATCAGAGTGGTACCACGGAATTAACCTGTCTCTATCAAGGAGGCGGGTTTTTTTATTTATAAAGCAGCTATTTTTTTGAAGGAGGAATGATAATTATGAAGATTAGGAAACGGCGACGATATATAACATATTATTAAATATAATTTGTATAATAAATTTTTAGATATATAGAGAATTTATTTTTGGCTGTGATAGAAGTTATAGTCTGCTAGCAAACCTCGTGGGCTTGCCCCGAGAAAATAGCAGACGGTTTTGAATTTCAATTATTATGTTTAGCTAATAA
>NZ_QPJN01000032.1:0-27652 GCF_003338615.1 Halanaerobium sp. DL-01 | reverse complement strand
TTTCTTCCTTCATTTCGTTAAGATTCATTGACTAAAAATTTCAATATTCCTGCATCTCCCCTTTTTGCAGCAGTATATAAAAAATGGGGAAAGTCTATGTTATATTAAATATTTAAATTTGAAAGGAGATAAAAAATGACTGAAACAGAGGAACTGTCAATTCATAATCAGAAATTTAACAGAGGTGCTGCCGATTTTGAAAGCTGGTTTAAAAACAACAAAAATTTATTTTACTCTGAGTTAAATGCGTTAAAGGAAATGGTCAGTGATCCAGAAAATTGTGTTAGTATTGGTATTGGCAATGGGCTTTTTGCAGAAGAACTTGGTATCAAAAAAGGTGTGGAACCTTCTACTGGTATGGCAGAGCTGGCCCGGGCTAAAGGAATTGATGTAAAACCAGGGAGAGCAGAAGATATACCTCTAGAAGATGGAAGCTGTAGTCAGGTTCTGCTGGGTACAATACTGGCTTATGTTGAAGATAAAGAAAAAGCAGTTAAGGAGGCTTATCGAATTCTTAAAAAAGGGGGAGAAGTTATAATATCTATTCTTCCCGCAGAAGGGGCCTTTGCTATGCTTTATAGGTTAACTAATCAGGAAGGATTTTATGATAAAAAACTGGCCCCCAAGTACCCATATCCCATGAAATTCATTGAAAACACAGAATGGATTTCCAGCGAAGAGCTGCTTTCTTTAATGAAAAAAGTGGGTTTTAAAAATATAAAAGCTGTCCAGACACTGCTCAATAATCCTAAATATAGTGATCAGAAAATAGAAAAGGCTGTAGAAGGTTACAAAATGGGTAGTTATGTAGTGTTTAAGGGGGTAAAATAGGTGGATTTTTCGTCTTTTAAAAAGCAGAATAGAGGTGTTACGCAAAAAATAATAGATCATCCTTTTATGAAAGAACTTTATCAGGGTCAGCTGGATTTTTCTATTTTTAAGTTTTTCTTAAAACAGGACTACAACTATCTTGATCAATCAATGGCAAATATGGGGATTCTTATCTCTAAAGCAGAAGATATAAATATTCGCCGAAAGCTAATCAGAGTCATTTACAGTGAGTCTGAAGTAGAATTTGAAAATTACATAAAGCTGCTCAGTTCACTTAAAATAAGTCCAAAAGAAGCTGGAGAAGTAAAGCTGACCCGGGCAAATATTGCTTACAGCAATTATCTAATTTCTCAGAGTGTAAAGGGGGGCTTTGCCAGAGGTATTGCTGCTTTACTCCCATGTTATTATAGTTATTTAGAAGTTTATAAACATCATAAGAGCGAACTCAAGTATAATAATAATCACCTATATTTAGAGTGGGCTTCAGCATATAAAGAAAAAAGTTTTGAAGAACTTGTCAGTGATCTAATTGAGATTTTAGAAAAGAATATAACTGAAGAAAATTATCAGATACTATTAAAAACATATTCTGATTCCTTAAAATTCGAATATGAATTTCTTACAGATGTTTATTATAAGAAAAGATGGGATATTTAAATTTTAGAAGTTTATTTATTTACTTCTATCCAGACTATAACATTATTGGGAACACAGACAAGTCTGGGACCAACAGAATCAATAATCCCTATTTTTTCGCACAATTTATGTGGATCATCATCTGGAGCTTCTTCCATCCATATTTTCCCTTTGTGCATTGCAACTTTACTGATTCCAATTGGTCCTTTGACTTCAATTATTACAGGTTTATCTGTAAAACTTTTATCAAGTGATATTTTTTCAATTCTATTTTCAGCCCTTATAACAACTGTTTTATGTGTTTCAGTACTGCTGTTAAATAGAGAAGTAATTCCAAAAAAAGGGATAAAAAACATCATAACACTGATCAGCAGTATAGATATTATCAAAATCCAGTCATATTTTGTTGTATAAATAAAAAGATTATTTTTCATAATCCTGCAGATTATCCTTTCATATGAGAATTTAATTTATTTGTGAAGATCATAATTTAAAGAAGGAATATAAAACTTCATGTAAAAGTATATGATATAATGGATCTTTTTTCAACATATATGTGAAGAAAATAACATAAAAGGGCGTGATAAAAAAGAATACAGTTTGAGAGAATAGTTTTATAGTACAGGGAATACGTTATAAACACAACAAAAAATCAACGATATGTAAATACAGGAGGATAAAAATGAATAAAATTTATAAATTATCAGTAGTGCTATTAAGTATAGTGATGACCTTTACACTAACACTAAATATATCAGCACAGGATGATACAAACATTATGGAAGCAGATGTAGTTGTAATCGGTGGTGGGGGGGCAGGCCTGGTATCTGCACTTAAAGCTTCTGAAAATGGAGCAGATGTCATTTTATTAGAGAAGATGGCATATATGGGTGGAGCAACAATGCTTTCAGCTGGTATTATTCCGGCTGCAGGAACATCTTTTCAGGCAGAAGCAGGAATTGTTGATACTCCAGAACAGCTTGCCCTGGATATTCTTCGTCCTTCACATTACAGTGTGAGGCAGGATTTAGTAGATACTATTGCTTTAAATGCTGGAGATATAGTAGAGTGGATGGATGAGCTCGGCGTAAAGTGGAATCTGTTAACTGGTTTCCTTTATAAAGGACAGTCAAATTATAGAATGCATCAGGCAGAAGGTCAGGGTGCAGAAATTACAAAGGTATTGATTGATGAAATCTATGCAAGAGATAATATTAGAGTTCTGCTGGAAACACCGGGTACAGGTCTTTTAACCACTAATGATGATAGAGTGATTGGTGTAACAGCAGAAAACGTTTCGGGTGAAATTATTGTAATTAAAGCTGATAATGTAATTCTTGCTACAAGTGGTTTTGCAGCAAATGATGAAATGATGAAAAAATATATACCGGAAATTACAGCAGCATATCCAAGAGTTGCTCCAGGTGCTACAGGTGAAGGTATTGTCTGGGCAGTAAAATTAGGGGCAGATGTTGCCAATATGGATGCATATCAGGGCTATGCTCCAATCAGTAATATAACAAAAGACAGCCTTGATTTATCAATGCTTTACAGAGGAGCTATTTTGGTTAACACCAACACCGCTCGCTTTACTGATGAGTATTTAGGTTATTCAGAGCTTTCTGCACATGTAATCAATCAGCCTGGGAATATAGCTTATCTTGTTCTGGATAAAAATGTTGCTGAGGGAACATCTGCTTTAGAAAAATATGAAGAAGACGGAATTCTCTTTAAAGCTGATACTCCGGCAGAACTGGCAGAAAAAATTGGACTTGATTCTGAAGGTATGAAAGAAGTATTTGCTAATTACAGAGAAGCCATTAAAGTTGGAGAAGGAAGATTTAATAGGACTAAACTTCCCGAAAACTGGGAAGCTCCATTTTATGCAATTGAAGTAACAAGTGATCTGCGCCATACTCAGGGTGGTATTGTAATTAATACAGATGCTCAGGTATTAAAGACTGATGGTGAAGTAATTAAAGGTCTTTATGCTGCTGGTGGAGTAACTGAAGGATTTTCAAGTTCTGGTGGACCTGCATATATGTCAGGTAATGGACTTCTTCAGGCATTTGTATTTGGAAAAATTGCAGGAGAAAATGCTGCTGCAAACCTTATTGAAGTAGAAAAAGAAGTTTCTGCAGTTAGTGATAAAGTATATAAGGATGGTACATATACTGGTTTAGGCAGAGGTTTACATGGTCCAATTGAGGTATCAGTAAGAGTAAGTAATGGTAAGATTAAAAGTGTAACGGTATTCTCACATGAGGATACTCCAGAAATTGCAGATAGTGCAATAGAAAAATTAAGTGAAAAAATAGAAGAAATAAATAGTCCGGATGTAGAAATAGTATCTGGTGCTACTTATACCAGTAATGGACTAATCGAAGCAGTAAAAGATGCACTGAAAAATGCTGAGTAAATAAGAATGTCAAATAAAAAAACCCGGCCTCCAAAATAAGGCCGGGCAAACAAGAAGGAAAGATCTCTATGTAAAAGCAGATAAGTATCTGCTTTAATTAGGGAAAAAGAGCAGCTGGCTATTAACAGTGTAAATATATAATAGCACAGCAGTATTAAAGAATTATTAAAGCAAGATTAAAATTAAATTAGAATTTCCTTATTAGGAATAATTATTATTACTAATCTGCCGGGTTTTTCGGCAGATTTTTTTCTTGACAAAATAGCTCAAATTATATTATAATTAAGATAGAATTGAAATTGAAAATCATTATCAATTAAATATTTTTTTGAATTTAATTTAGGTTTTCCTAAAAGAGGTGTGATTATGAAGGAAGAAATTTTGCTGTCAAAATCACTTGAAGATTATCTTGAAGTTATTTTCCATTTGAGCAATAAAAATGGTTCAGCAAGAATTACAGATATTGCTTCAGATATGGAAGTCGCAGCATCAAGTGTTAATGAAATGATAGGTAAATTAAGTGTAAAAGGGTTGGTCAAACAGAAAAAATATGGACCGGTACTTCTGACAGAAAATGGTGCAGTTTATGCTAAAAAAATTGATTGTGTCCATAAAATAATTTTCAAATTTCTGTATGGACTTCTGGGAGTTAAAAAAGATACTGCTGATCATGATGCATGTTTAATTGAACACAATGTTAGTTATCAAACCGTAGAAAAATTAAATCAGTATTTGATAAAGCAAAATATTATAGATGAAGATGATAGTTGCCTCAGTGAGTTTTTTGTTAACAATAAAGAGGGGGTAAAGAATATGGCAGCAGATACAAAAAATTTAAATTTAAATCAGATAGATGTAGCTGTAGAAGCAGAAATAATAAAGATTAATGCAAAGGGAAAATTAAAGAGAAAATTGATGGATATGGGCCTTACCAGAGGAACAAAGATTACTGTAAAAGGTAAAGCACCTATGGGAGACCCAATTGAAGTTAAAATTAGAGGATATAGTTTGAGTTTACGCCAGAATGAAGCTGCAGAGATTCTGGTAAAGGAGGTATAAAATTGATCCCTTTAGCAATGTTAAGACCAGGTGAAACAGCCTGTATTAAAAAAATAGTTGGTGGAAGAACTGCAAAAGGAAAATTAACAAATTTAGGATTTGTAACTGGTAAAAAAGTTAAAATTTATAAAAGTTCTGATGGGCCACTGATAGTTGGTCTTGGAGACAATAGAATTGTAATTGGACATGGAATGGCCCATAAAGTAATGGTAGACACTGAAGGATGTGAAAATTAATGGCATTAAATAAAAGCAAGAGAAAAGATAATCAAATAAGAATTGCCCTGGCCGGAAACCCAAACTCAGGGAAAACAACAATGTTCAACGAATTGACAGGTTCCAGACAGCATGTTGGTAACTGGCCTGGAGTTACAGTAGAAAAGAAAACGGGAAGGGTTTCCTATCAGAATTTTTCACTGGAAGTTATTGATCTTCCCGGCACATATTCATTAGGTGCATATTCGGAAGATGAAATTGTAGCAAGAGATTTTTTGACAGCCGGTGATTATGATGTAGTTTTAAATATTATTAATTCTTCCAATTTGGAAAGAAACTTATATTTTACAGTCCAGCTTTTAGAAATGGGAGTAGATTTGATTGCTGTTTTAAATATGGCTGATGAAGCTGAGAAAAAGGGGATCATAATTAATAAGGAGAAGCTTGGTCAAATGTTGGGAACACCTGTTGTGGAAACAGTGGCCAGCCGCGGTAGAGGTATTAGTAACCTTTTAGAAAAAACTGTTGAAAATAGAGATTTATCTGAAACAGCTCTCAAAATTGATTACGATAGTGAACTAGAAGCTTTAATTGGTGAAGTAGTTTCAATGCTTAAAGAATTTGGTTTTACAGCTCAGATCAGTCACCGCTGGACTGCAGTTAAATTAATTGAACATGATCCAGAAGCTGTAAAATTGGTGGAACGAGAAGTGGGAGTTTCAAAAGCAAAAAAAATTAAAAGTTTAATTGCTGAAAGAGAACTAAAAGCAGAAGATGATTTTGATAATATTATTATTGATAAAAAATATGAATTTATAAATAAAGTTATAGAAGAATGTGTTCAAAGACCGGAGGAAGGTCAGGAGCCTGAAAATGTATCTGATAAAATTGATGCAGTAATAACCAATAAATATCTCGGCATTCCAATTTTTATGGCAGTAATGTGGGGTATTTTTAAATTTACTTTTACTGTTGGTGATCCGCTGATTGGATATATAGAAGCATTTTTTGCAGCAGCAGGAACCTGGATTGGTGGTTTATTGACAGGAGCAGGGGTTTCTCCCCTTATTACCTCTTTTATTACTGATGGAATTATTGGTGGTGTAGGTTCAGTACTGGTCTTTATTCCCAATATCTTTTTATTGTTTCTGGCTATAGGTGTTTTAGAGGACAGTGGCTATATGTCAAGAGCAGCTTATGTTATGGATAAGGTAATGAGTAAACTCGGGCTCCATGGGAAATCATTTATGCCAATGATTGTTGGTTTTGGCTGTAATGTGCCTGGAGTAATGGCAACCAGAACCTTAGACAGTAAGCGCGATCGAATTATTTCTATTTTAATTAATCCATTAATGTCCTGTTCAGCCAGATTGCCTGTTTATGTAATTTTTGCAGGAGCTTTATTCCCTAATCATGCCAGTACAGTTGTTTTTTCACTCTATGCACTGGGGATTATAATGGCAGTGGTTATGGCAGGGATTTTTAATAAAGTGTTATTTAAAGGTGAGAGATCACACTTTGTTATGGAACTACCCCCTTATAGATTTCCAACTCTAAAAGGAGTTTTCATACACATGTGGGAAAAAGTTGGAGCTTTTATTAAAAAAGCGGGTACAATTATCTTCTCAGTTGTAGTTCTAATCTGGGTACTTGCCAATTTACCCTTAGGTGTAGATTATGCTTCTGCAGAAAGTTTAATTGGACAGTTTGGACAGCTTGCAGCTCCAATATTTGAGCCTTTAGGATTTGGCAGCTGGCAGGCAGCATCTTCACTTATTTTTGGTATTTTAGCTAAAGAGGTAGTTGTTGGTACACTTGGTGTTGTTTATGCAGCTGGAGAGGGTGGATTAAGAGCAGCCCTACAGACTAATTTTAGTCCACTGGCAGCATATTCATTTTTAACTATGGTACTTCTATATACACCGTGTATAGCAACACTTGGAGCAGTAAAATCAGAAACTCAGAGCTGGAAATGGACTATTTTCACAGCTTCATATCTTTTTGTTTTAGCCTGGATAGTATCATTTATAATCTACCAGGGAGGAAAGCTGCTCGGAATTGGAGTTTAAGTAAACTGATAAACTAGTCGAATTATTAAAAAGAGAATTTGATTAGTTATTAAAATAATAAAACTGAATTTGAGCTGTACGAATCAAGGAGGTTATTATGGAATATTTATTTTTAGGAATTCTTGGTACTGGGAGTCTTTATTATATTGCTAAAAAGTTATATGGAGGACTTAAGGGTACTGATAGTCCCTGTGCAGGCTGTGGTAATGAAAGCTGTCCTGTAGCTGGGGGTAAAGAATATAATTTTGACGATATAATTATTGATGAGGAAGATAATTAAAAAAGTATTTATATAAAGCAGTAAAGCAGTACCGGGTACAAAAAACGTTTTTTGTACCCGGTACTTGATTTATATATTAGATACAGGATTAACAAGTGTTTTAAACTGAGTGGTAAAAAATAATTCGAATTATATTATTTTATATTGAGCAGTTCGTTCAATCTCTGCACCCTGCTTCTACTAACTGGAATTTTATGTTTGCAAAAATCTGATAGTATTACCTGATATTTACCTTTGAACCAAGGTATTACAGCTTTAATCAACGTCAAATTTACAATATAACTTTTGTGTATTCTGTAAAAATTTTCAGGCAGAATTTTTTCCAGTTTTTTTAATTGAAATTGAGTTATATAAGAATTATTATCTGTATGAGCCCATACTTTTTTGTCTTTAGTGGAAAAATAAAAAATATCATTATAATTTAAAAGTAGATATCTATCTCCATCGGAAACAGCAATTTTTTCTGGTTTTTGAGAATGTTTTTGCAGCTGATTAAGCAAACTATTTATATTTTCCCGCATAAATTTTTCTTTATTAAAGCTATGAGAATTTATTTTTTTCCAGACACGATCTAAAGTTTGATTTAGTCTTTTTTCACTGACTGGTTTTAGGAGATAATCTACAGCAGCAAGCCGAAATGCTTCTACAGCATATTCATCATAAGCGGTGGTAAATACTATAAGAGGAGAATCATTTTTATTTTGAAGCTTTTGGGCTACCTCAATACCAGAAATACCGGGCAGTTTTATATCCAAAAAAAGCAGGTCTACTTCAGTGCTTTCTAATAATTCAAGTACTTTGCGACCTCCGGCAGTTTCAGAAATAACGTCAAATCGTTTATCTTTTTCTAAAAGATATTTGAGCTCTTTTCTGGCCAGAACTTCATCTTCGACAATAACTGTATCTATAATCAATTGGCCATTCTCCTTTCTTCAAAATAATCTGCAGGCAAACTGATATTAATTTCTGTTCCTTCATTAGCTCTGGAATAAATGTTAAGCTCTGCTGATTTATTATAAATAACATTTAGTCGCTCTTTTATATTTTTTAAACCAATATGGTCCTGTTTTTTGTTAAAAATGCTTTTTAGCTTTTCTTTATTCATACCGATACCATTGTCTTTAACAGTTATTTTTAACAGTTTATTCTCTTTTTTGACACTTATAAAGAGCAGGCCTTTACCTTCTTTTGGATAGATACCGTGTTTTAGTGAATTTTCTACAAGTGGCTGAATGATAAAGGGAGGGATTTTATATTCCAAAATGTTATTTTCTATATCCCAGCTTACTTCCAGCCTTTCTCCCAGGCGTGCTTTTTCTATGTCAAGATAATTCTGACAGAATTCTATTTCATCAGCCAGTGTTGTCTGATTTACATTTCTTTTTAAAGTTCTTCTAAATATATTTGCGAGCTTTCTCAGTAATGTTCTTGACTGCTGTGGATCAATTCTGCAGGCAGAAATAATTACATTTAAAGAATTGAAGAGAAAGTGTGGATTAACCTGAGCCTGCAGGGCCTTTAGTTCAGATTCACTTTTTAATTTTGCTTCTTGGCTTACTTTAGCCAATTTAATCTGGGTTGCAAGCAGACTGGAAATACCTTCAGCAAGTTTAATATCAAGCACAGATATTTTTTCACCGCTTCGGTATAGTTTAAGCAGACCGAATACATTATTTTCAATTTTTAAGGGAGTAATAACTGCATTTGTTAGAAAACAATTCTCATTTTCACAACCTATGTCTTCTTTTTTATCAA
The DNA here is from genome assembly GCF_003338615.1 of Halanaerobium sp. DL-01. Classification (NCBI taxonomy): domain Bacteria; kingdom Bacillati; phylum Bacillota; class Clostridia; order Halanaerobiales; family Halanaerobiaceae; genus Halanaerobium; species Halanaerobium sp. DL-01. The sequence goes on along the minus strand of NZ_QPJN01000032.1, from coordinate 18,388 downwards.
TAATAGTAGTTACCTTTTTATTTAAAGCTCTTTTACTTGCTTTAGTTTTAATTTTTTCTCCCGGAAAATGGTGGTCGCTTCCAATTCCCACAAAAGCCAGAACTCTCTCTTTATCTGTAATTGCTGCTGCATCAACACTGCTTTCTTTTTTTATCATATTAATAATTATAGAAGCAGTTTCTTCATTTAATCCTTTTTGTAAAATAGGAAGGGATCTATCTGCAATAGATAAGGCTTTTTCAGCCTGAAGAGCTCTAATTTTTTCATGTTCTTCATTAACTTTATCCAGAATACTTATAAAAGCAGATATACCGACAGCATTTGTTAGAGCCATGGGAATAGATATTACTTTTACAAGCTGTAGAGACTGTGAAAATGGCCTGCTTAAAAATAGAATAATTATCATTTCTATTGAAAGGGCCAGCAAGCCAATAAAAAATCCATTTTTATAATTTATTTGTCCCTTTAAATATTTTTTATGGAAAAGGCCGCCAATAAGTCCAGTTGTAATAGTGCCAGCCGCACAGGCAAAAGCAGTAAATCCACCCAGGGTATAACGATGTATACCACCGATCATTCCCGCTAAAATTCCAACTGCCGGACCGCCCAGCAGGCCTCCCATAAAAGCACCAATACCTCTAATATTAGCATAGGCTTCTAAAATATATATTCCCAGATATGTTCCCAGCAGTGAAAGTATACCAAAAAATATAATTAAAAAAGTTTTTTCTAGTCTCTTCATCGGAGAAATAAAGAAAAGTTTAATGCTGTTAATTCTGCTTAATATATAAGCAAAAGTTACTATAACAGACATACTTTTAAAAAGAGTAAATAATAAATTAAAAACTGCAGAATAGTTCATTTTATACCTCCAAAAAATTTCTTCTGTGAACCCCTTCACCTAAATCAAAAACAAGATTTAGATGGAGTTTTTTTTGGCTGTTTTAGATAAATTACCTTCTATAATTGCATAATACTACAAGATGATATAATATTCAAATATTAGTCAGGAAGACTCTTTGCTTAATGAGCCTTATTTAGCATCATAGTTGAGTTTTAGATAAATTTAAAAATTTCATTTATGACGCAATTTCTTTTTTGCAGTTCTAAAATTAATTTTGAAGAAACTCTTATTATTGCTATTTAATTTCTAAATTGATATACTAAAAGTTAACAAAAACAAAAATTGTGAGTGATTATATGAAAAATGAAGAATTGCGCTATCAGGAAGGAAAAAGAATAAGCATAATCAGTTTGATTACAAACCTATTACTTGCTGCTTTAAAAATTATAGTTGGTTATACTGCTAACAGTAAGGCACTGATTGCAGATGGATTTCATTCTTTTTCTGATATGGCATCCACTATTATTGTAATGTTCAGCATCAAATTTTCAAAAGCTCCTGCTGACAGCAATCATCCATACGGCCACGAAAAAGCTGAAGCTCTGGGAACCAACATTTTATCTGTTATTCTTCTGCTGACTGGTTTTTTACTGGCAAGAGATGCTGTTTATTCACTTATGGAAAGAGAAATCATTATCCCCGGCACTATTGCTTTAATAATTGCTTTTATTTCTATTATTAGCAAGGAAATACTTTACAGATATACAATTAAAATTGGAAAAAAAATAAACAGCAGAGGATTAATTGCAGATGCACATCACCACCGCTCTGATGCACTTTCATCTGTTGCAGCACTAATTGGTATAGGGGGAGCTAAACTTGGATTCTGGTATCTTGATCCCTTGGCTGGTTTTGTTGTAGCTGTATTGATATTAAAGGTAGGCTATGAAATAATGAGAGACTCTTCTAATGAGCTGATGGATGGTTTACCGGAAGAAGGGAAAATAGAACAAATAAAAAAATTATCCCAAAATGTTTCCGGTGTAATTGAGGTTGAGGAAATAAAAATAAGAAGTTATGGGCCAAAATTTATTGCGGATATAATAATTGTGGTTGATGATAATCTTACAGTTGGAGAAGGACATGACATTGCAGCTAAAGTTAAAAGAAATATAATGGATGTAGAAAAAGATTTTAAAGATGTTCTTGTTCATGTTGATCCTGAATCAGTTCACCAGTGATAGAAGTTAAAGTCTGTTAGCAGAGCACGTGGGATGGTTCAAGGGTGGACAAATTTTAGAAAAAACTACACAAAATGAAAGTTATCCACAATTTGTACACAAAACATGTGTTTTATCCACAAAAAAATAGTATATATTAACAAATACTGTGGATAATATAGTTATTCACAAGTTATCAACAATTTGTGGATATCAAAAATAATTACTATTAACGATTACTGTTTTTAAAGAGGTGGGCTTTATGAAAAATAATAATTTCTGCAGATCTGTTATAATAAAAAATATAAAAGGTGTTTTAAAAAATGGCTGTAAATGAGATATATACTGCAGCTGCAGGAGTTCTTTCAGGTGCTTTAACTGGATATCTGACAAATAATCTGGCTTTAAAGATGATATTTAAAAAATACGGGCCCTTTGGCGGAATTGTATTAAAAACCAGAGATGAATTTATAGCAAGTATCGCAGATTTAGTTGAAAATGAGCTGATAGATAAACAGCTTCTAAAAGAAGAGTTTTCTCGTAAAGAGTTCAAAAATAATTTCAAAAAAATGATAGAGGATTTTTATGGAAAATATCTGTACCGGAGAACAGGTAAGGTTAAAATTGGTGAAATACCGGCTTTTGAAGAAAATATGGATCTGCTGGCAGAATTTATCTGCAGAGAAAGCAGTGATTTTGTTGGAGATATTCTATCAACTTTCCGCAGTAATTTTGATTTTAAACTGCTGTTAAATGAGCAGGAATTGGAAAATATATTTCTGGAGATGTATAATTTTTTTGTAAAAAAAATGGATGACAGAGATTTTTTTATTAAGATCCTATTTTCGCTATTTGATGATTTAAAAGACTATCGAATAGAGGATATGACTGGGCAAAAATTTAAGGATGATTTCAAAGAAAATATTTTACAGCTAATAGAAACAATAAAAAAGGAAAAAACTGCAGATGAATCAAACTTTTTAACAGATTTATTAAATTTATTTGATCTGGATAAAACGATTGAGGATTTTTTTGAACAGCTGGAAAATAAAAGAATAAACTGTATATTAAATGATCCTGCAGAAATAGAAAAGTTTATTTTTTCGGATGATTTTTCAGATATAGAAAAAAATCTGAGCAGCAATTTAAAAGATTTTCTTTTGGAATCCAGCAGTTCATTTTCGGATTTATTAAATAAAGAACAGAAAAAAAAGATCGAAGCAGATATAATTGTAATACTAAAGTTTTTTCGGGAAGAAATAAAAAACTTTATAATTGAGAAAGATGATAAAATAAACTCCTTTATTTTCGAAATTTTTGCAGAAGAAATAGAATCATCTTCAGGTTTAAAAAAATTAAGTCGAGAATCGATCTATTCTCACTACAGAAAAAATATGACAGCAGATAATTCTCCTTCAGCACTGCTGTTAAATTATCTGGATAATTTAAAGCAGGATGATTTAAAAAAATTAAGCAGCCGTATTTTGAATCATCTAAGCAGCCAAAAAATTGATGAGAAATATTTAGACTTTGAAAGTATAAATTATGATAAAGAGAAATTAATTTCTCTGCTTTCTCAAAAATATAATAGTAAGATCTCAGAAATTTTTCCAGAACTATTCAAAAAAGATAAAATAAAAAACAGCAAAAAAAAGATATCAGAAAAAATGCCTGATATGCTTGAGGAGTTGCTTGAAGATCCAAAGAATATTAATAGAGTAACTGATTATATTTTTGCACTTAGTATTGAGAAAGCAGATTTTTCTTCACTGATTGAAAATAATATAGAGTTTTACTCATCACAGATAATAAAGTTCATGCAGCTGAAAAATAAAAGTATAATAAATAATTTTACTGCAGTTTTTAGAAAAAATTTAGATATGGAAAATAATCAGTTTTTAAGTATCCAAAAAGCCAAAAAGTCCGTCGAACAATTTTTGGATAAATTTTTTGCTGAGCAACGGGAAGGATTAAAAAAGAAAGAGCTGATCAATTTTTATGATCTACTAAGAAAAGAAGAAAAAACTGCTTCAGAAATTAGTGATTTTATTTTAGAAGTTCTCTATGTAAATATTCCGGAATTTCTTGAAGGAAAGATTAAAGAGACAGTTTCAGCCAATTTAAATAAGCTCAGCGATAGAGAAGTCCAGTCAGCACTGGAAGATTTTATCGGGAAAGAACTTAAGCCAATTACTTATCTTGGTGGATTTTTAGGTGCTGTAGTTGGTGGTCTATTTTCTGTATTTGCACCAGAACTTTCTTTAATTTCTACCAGTTCATCACTATGGATCGAATATTTAAGCTCAGCTTTTATTTATGGTGGAGTAGGATGGCTTACAAACGTTATTGCTCTATGGATGATTTTTCATCCATATGAGAAAAAATATTTAGCAGGAATTTCTATTCCGTTTTCACCTGGAATTGTTGCCAAAAACAGGTACAGATTTGCAGAATCAATGGGTTATTTTGTGGATAGAGAACTTCTGGAATCGGGTTCGACTGCTTCTTTAATAAATGATAATAGAGATAGATTAACAGAAGAATTACTGTCTCAGCTTGAGGAAGATAATTTTGCAGCTGTATACAGCTTTCTTGCGGATAATTCAGGTCTTATTTCCAGAAAAATAATGGAAATAATTAAATCTTTTATAGATAATTATCAGTTTAATGATGAAGATAGAAGTGTTGAATTTATTTCTGAATTTGCAGTCAGAAAAACTGCTGATTATTTATCACAGCAGGATATTGATAGTATATTACAGTTTGCAAGCGGCAGTCTGGAACATATTTATAGCAGAGAGTTATTTAAAAATTTAAATATTAGTAATAAACAATTAAACAAAATTATTCCTCAGAGGAACAGCTGGAATTTATACAGCCGTGATGTACAGAAATTATTGTTGAGCGGTGCAGCAGGAGATGTAATAAAATATATTCTTCCGAAAAATATAAAATATGAATTTTTTAATATTGATCTTTTAAATAGAGCTGAAAGATTTCTTTCTGAAATAAAACTTTCTACTCTGAACAGTCTGGTTCAGCAGAATATGTCTTATATAGCAGAGATTCTCAAAGAAAAGATGGAAGAGCTAATTGAAAGAGAAAAAAGAAAAAGAACGGGAATTATTGAAAATACGCTTATGTCAGGTGCAATTTATTTTGCAGATCTGGATGAGTTTTTGCAGAATACTTTAATGAGGATTAATGAGCGAAGGTTGGATAAATTTCTGCAGGAAGAAGAAAGTAATATACAAAATATTGTAGAGAAAGTTTTTCAGAAAGCACGGGAATCTAAAAAAAACCTTTATATAAATAATTTTAATGCTGCAGATTCTTTAATTAATTTAATGACTTCCAGTAGAGGAGATAAATTTATAGATGAGTTTTTTGCAAAAAACAGAGTAGAGATAGAAAAAATCACTGCAGAACTATTAAAAGACAGTGATGATACTTTAATTAGATTAATATTTGATATTGATAAAATAGAGCTCGAGAACTTTTTGCATAAATATTTTGTTCAGGGTCTATTTAAAGAAATTGCAGAAGGAGAAAATTATTTATTCAGTAGAGATAATATAAAATCTGTGCTGAAAAATATATCAGCAAACATTAGATTTTTGTCTACAAATAAATGCATAAATAATTTCTTTTCAGATATTGATCTGGAAAGAAGTGATGAATCAGTAATCATTAGTGCTGAACATTTAAATGAAATACTAAAAAAAATTAGAGATTTGACTGAAGATAAAAAATTCCAGACTGATATTAATAATATTTTGGAAAAAGAGACCCTCTCTCTGATAAATTATTTTAATGATAGAGGTTCTTATATAACATTTAATTATTTTGCTAAACTGTTTTTAATGGCAGGATTTGACAGTCTGGAAAACAATATCATTTCACTGTTTAATAGTGTTAAAATTAAAGAAATGGCCACTAATCAGGTTAAAGCAATGGATCCAGCTGAGATTGAAGCAATGTTCAACAGTTTTGCTGGAAAATATTTTTCGCATTTAAAACAGTATGGATGGTTTGGAGGCATATTTGGAGTGATTCAGATTTTGCTAAAAAACATAATCGAAGAAGGTGGTTTGTTTTGAGAAAGAATAGATATTATAATTATTTATATGTTATGCTTTTGGGAATAATTATGTTATTTTTTAGTTCCAGTATTATTTCCGGAGCTGTTTCAGAAAAACCGGCTGCTGCTCTTACGATAGCACCTCAGAAAGAGATGTTAAATGCTGTTGCAGGTGGAGAGGTTGATTCTTTTGTAATGGTTCCTCCAGGATACAGCCCGGCAAATTATGCACCTGCTCCTCAAGAAATCAGGGATTTTTCGGAAGCAGAAATATATTTTTCTATAGGTGTACCGGCAGATATACAGAATATCCTGCCACAAGCAGAAGAACTGAGTGGTAATTTAAAAATAGTAAAATTATTTGAAGCTGTTGACAAAAAATTCCCCCCAAGAGTTTTCAAAGATGGAGGAAGAGATCCACATATCTGGCTTTCACCATTAAGGTCAGCCTATATGGTAAATATAATGGCAGAAGAACTGGCAGAATTAATGCCTGAAAAAAAAGATTTTTTTATAAAAAATGCTGACAGTTATATTAAAAAAATTAAAGAAGCTGACAGAAGAAATAAAAAACTTCTTGCAAAATATAAAGGAGAAAAAATTCTTGTATATCATCCATCAATAGGTTATTTTACCGATCACTACAATCTGGAAATGATAACTATAGAAGATCACGGAAAAGAACCAGGGCCAAGACAGATACAAAAAATAATTGATGAAGCAAGAAAAGAAAATATAAAAACAGTCTTTTATCAATCTGAAATTGACAGCAAAAAATCGAGAGCAGTGGCAGAAGAGATTGGTGGGAAAGTGATTCAGCTTGATCCACTTGCAGAAAATTATTTGGGTAATCTAACTCAGATGGCTGAAATCATGGCTGAAACTCTAAGTAAAAGAGATGATCTAAAGTGAGTTATGCAGTTGAGTTAAATGGAATAACAGTTAAATATGGCAATTTACCTGTACTGGAAGATATAAATTTAAAGGTCAAAAATAAAGAGTTTTTGGGCATTATAGGGCCCAATGGTGGTGGAAAAACAACTCTGTTAAAGGTGATACTGGGGCTGATTGAGCCTGTAAAAGGTGATGTTATTATCTGTGGCTCCAGTTCAAAAAAAGCACTTAATAATATTGGTTATGTGCCGCAAATTTCTGCATTTGACAGAAATTTTCCTATTGATGTGCTCGATGTTGTTTTAACTGCCAGATTAAAGGGTAATATAAACTTTTTCCATCATTATAAAAAAAAGGATATCAATAAGGCAGAATCTATTTTGAATAAACTGGATCTTTATGACCTAAAAGACAGGCAGATAGGACAGCTTTCTGGAGGTCAGCTGCAGCGGGTGCTGATTGCCAGAGCACTGACAATGGATCCAAAAATATTACTTTTAGATGAACCTACTGCAAGTGTTGATACTGCTTCTACTTCCGCAATCTATGAAATTTTAAAAGATTTAAATAAAGAAAAAACTATTATTGTAGTTACACATAATCTGTCAGCAGTATCTTCATATTTTGACAGCCTGGCCTGTCTGAATAGAAGACTTTATCATCATGGCGAAAAGAATCTTAAGCAGGATATTACAGATAAAGTTTTCGGCTGTCCTGTTGATCTTATTGCACATGGACATCCACATAGGGTTTTTTCTCCTCACAGAGAAGAGGTAAATAATGATTGATGCTATTTTGAATTATCAATTTATGCAGAATGCTGTTATAAGTGCTGTTCTGGCAAGTATAGTATGTGGATTAATCGGCACCATAATAGTAGAAAAAAAACTGGTTATGCTCAGTGGTGGTATAGCACATACTTCTTTTGGAGGTATAGGGCTTGGCTATCTTATGGGATTTGAACCTATTTATGGAGCTTTTGGTTTTGCAGTTTTTTCTTCACTTACTATTGCTTTTGTGAGGCACAGGGTAGGAACAGGTTCTGATACTTTAATAGGTATGTTTTGGTCACTTGGTATGGCTTTAGGTATACTGTTTATAGGTTTTACCCCAGGTTATCCACCTGATATTTCATCCTATTTATTTGGAGATATTTTAACAGTAACAGCAGATGATGTCAGATTAATATCTATTTTAACAGTATTTATTCTTTTTTCTGTTATCAGTCTTTTTAATTACTGGAAGGCATATCTTTTTGATGAGGAATTTTTGAGTGTAATAGGTGTTAATGCTAAATTTTTTGAATATTTCCTGTTTATTATGATTGGCCTGGCTGTAGTTGTACTAATAAGAGTGGTGGGGATTATACTGGTTATAGCACTGCTGACTGCTCCTCCAGCAGCAGCCAGATTATTTACAAATAACCTAAAGAAAATAATGATTTTTGCCATTATTTTAGGTCTTATATTTTCTTTTAGTGGTTTAATACTTTCATATTATTTTAATCTACCTTCAGGTGCAGTGATAATCATAACAGCTGCTGTATTTTATTTTTCTTTTGCCTTTTCGAAGATGAAGGAAATAAAAAAATAATTACAGAAATTTAGTGTATATTTCTAAAATAAAAGTGCTTATTTCTAAAATAAAACAGAAGATAAAAAAAGAAAAATTTAATTATATAAAAGAAAAATAAAAGGAAAATCGGATTTGTTATAGAAACATATTTAAAACACCTGACAGATTTGAGTCAGGGTCTCTTTTATTAATTTAGGAGGTCTGCGTATGACATTAGAATTTGTAAGAAAAAGAGATGGCAAAAAAGTAAGGTTTGATAGGGAAAAGATTAAACAGGCTGTCTTAAAAGCAGCTGATGCGGTTGGCATAGAAGATGAACAGATTGGCACAGAAACAACAAAAGAAGTTCTGGCATATCTAAAAATTTTCTTTAAAAATGGCGGCATACCAGAAGTTGAGCAGATTCAGGATCTGGTGGAAAAAGTTCTTATTGAAAAAGGTTATGCAGAAGTAGCTAAGGCATATATTCTCTACAGAGAAAGACACAGCAAACTAAGGGACACTAAAAAATTATTTCAGGATGCTGTTGGGGCAATGAATGATTACCTTGACAGAAGTGACTGGAAAGTTAACGAAAACAGCAATATGGGATATTCTCTTCAGGGACTTAATAATTTTATTGCTTCACAGATTACAGGTCAGTACTGGCTTCAGGAAATATATCCTGAGGAGATTGCTGTACATCACACAAGTGGAGATATACATATACATGATCTGGGAAATTTGAGTGTTTACTGCTGTGGTTGGGATCTGGAGGATTTGCTTAGAACAGGTTTTTGTGGAGTTCCGACAAAGGTTGAAAGTTTACCCCCCAAACATCTAAAAACAGCTTTAGGACAGATAGTGAATTTTTATTATACTTTACAGGGTGAAGCAGCTGGAGCAATAGCTTTTTCCAATTTTGATACATACCTGGCTCCATTTATTGCATATGACAATTTGAGCTATCAAGAAGTAAAACAATCCATGCAGGAATTTTTGTTCAATATGAATGTACCAACAAGAGTTGGATTTCAGACACCTTTTACAAATATTACGATGGATCTTAAAACACCCAATTATCTTAAAGATCAGGCAGTAATAATTGGAGGAGAATATCAGGAAAAGACTTATGGAGAGTTTCAGAGAGAGATGGATATGCTCAACAGAGCTTTTGCAGAAGTTATGCTGGCAGGAGATGCAAAAGGCAGAATGTTTTCTTTCCCAATTCCTACGTATAATATCACAGAAGATTTTGAGTGGGAAAATCCGGTTCTTGATCCTGTTTGGGAGATGACTGCCAAATATGGGATACCGTATTTTTCAAATTTTATTAACTCAGATATGAATCCTGAAGATGCACGTTCAATGTGCTGCCGGCTCCGTCTGGATAATACAGAGCTGCGCAAAAGAGGAGGAGGATTATTTGGTGCCAATCCGATGACAGGATCAATAGGAGTTGTGACACTTAATATGCCTCGAATCGGTTTTTTAGCAGAAGATAAAGAAGACTTTATAGAAAGAGTTCACTGTCTAATGGATATAGCTAAAGAAAGCCTCGAAATAAAGCGAAAGGTTCTTGAAGGACTTACAGAACAGGGTCTGTACCCTTATTCTAAATTTTATCTTCGTGATGTAAAAAAGCGTTTTGGTGAATACTGGAAAAATCATTTTAATACTATAGGATTAAATGGTATGAATGAAGCAGTTATTAACTTTCTGGGCAGCAACATTGCTTCTAAAGAAGGAAGGAAATTTTCTCTTGAGGTAATGAACAGAATGAGAGATAAGCTGCAGGAATATCAGGAAGAAACAGATAATCTTTATAATCTGGAAGCAACCCCTGCAGAAGGTACAGCATATAGATTTGCGAGACTGGATAGGGAAAGGTATGGTGACAGCATAATTTCTGCCAATGAAGAGAGAGTGCAGAATGAAGGTGCTGATCCATATTATACTAATTCTACTCAGCTGCCTGTTGGTTATACAGATGATATATTTACTGCACTTGAACTTCAGGATGATCTGCAGTCCCAGTATACAGGTGGAACTGTACTACATGGATTTTTGGGAGAGCGAATGCCTTCTATTAAAAATACAAAAAAATTGGTTAAGAGAATTGCAGAAAACTTTAAGCTGCCTTATTATACTATAACTCCGACCTTCAGCATCTGTCCTGTTCACGGCTATATTCCGGGAGAACATTATTACTGCCCTAAATGTGCGGCTGAAGTAGAAGCAGAAGAAGAGGCAGAAACAGTTGGTGCTTAATATGAGGCTTGCTGGTTTAAGAAATACTTCACTGCTTGATTTTCCGGATAGAATATCAGCTGTGGTTTTTACCAGAGGCTGTAATTTTAGCTGTGGATACTGCCACAACAGTCAGCTGATACCTATGAAAGCTCCACCAGGTGATGAAGACCTGCCGGAAGATATATTCTTTTCATTTTTAGAGAAGAGAAGAGATCTTTTAGATGGAGTTACTATCACAGGTGGAGAACCAACTCTTCAGCCTGATTTAAAAGATTTTATAGTAAAAATAAGAGAAAAACATAATCTGCAGATAAAGCTTGATACAAATGGAACAGATTCTAAGAAAATAATTGAACTGCTGGAAGATGGTTTGCTTGAATATATTGCAATGGATGTTAAGCTGGGTCTGGACAGCTATCCTCTCCTGGCACCAAAAGGAGTTATCCCGGAAATTAAAAAATCAGTAGAACTCATTAAAAACTCTAATATTGACTATGAGTTTAGAGCCACTGTTGTGCCGGGAATGCATGATGAGAAGGAATTGAATGAAATCGGCAGAATTGTTGAAGGGGCCGAGAAATTTTTTATCCAGAATTTCCGTCCTGTAAACACTCTTGATCCTAAACTTAGAGAATCCAGAACTTTTGCACCTTCAGAACTTAAGAAATTCAAATACGTTATGGAAAACTATGTTTCTAAAGTTAAAATTAGAAATTGATTTAACTTTTTCAGAACTTATTTTTCACTGTTTCGAAGTGATATGCTGAAGCTGATAGTTATAATATGCTTTAAGATAGTTTAATTTAGGGTTAAAATTTAAGGAGGTAAAATTGTGGCTAAAAAACAAAAATGTGAAGTTTATTCTCGTGTTGTAGGATATCTTTCTCCTGTTTCGGACTGGAACAAAGGAAAGAAGGAAGAATTTAAGGACCGCAAAACTTTTTCAGTTAAAAAAGAGTTTTCTTCTTAAAAGATCTCAAATGATGCCGGATGTATGATTATTTTAAACATACTATCCGGCATTTTTTTGTGCAAAAATTTGTTGAAAAGAAAAACTTCTTATGCTATAATTGTCTGCAGTGGGTGAAGTTTAAATGAACGAACCCCATAAAGAAATTTTCCTAGGGGGAATGTATTAATTATGATTTACACAGGTAAAGTAAAATGGTTTGATGCAAAAAAAGGTTATGGTTTTATTGAGAGAGAAGATGGAGACGATGTATTTGTTCATTTTTCCGCAATTCAGGATGAAGGATTCAAAAGTCTTGAAGATGAACAAGAAGTAGAATTTGAAATCGTTGAAGGCGACCGTGGACCTCAAGCTGCCAACGTTGTAAAATTATAGAGTTTAACTGTAAAACTGTATAATAAAACAACTAACCCTGACTGGTATAATTCTGGTCAGGGTTTTTTAGCGTTTTTTCCAGAATGAATTTCTATTTCCAGATATTTGTCCATCCTCTTCTACTCTTAATCCAGAATAGAACTTATATCCAATTATATCGGTAACAAAAAATGCATTAGGGATATCTACAGCTTCCATTTTCTGGGTCAGGAAGTTCTCTGACCAGATATATCCCTGGCCTGAATAACCTTCAAAAGTTAATGTTTTTTCTTCAATATTTTCTAAAGAACCCAATGGTTCTCCTGTTATGGCATTAAATAATATTTTTCCATTTAATGAATATGCATACCAGGGTAGTGAACGGGTCCCCCCCAAATACATTTCAGCTTTTCCATGCAGAGAAGATAGAGTTTTTTCGGTTTCAAATGGATAATTTGGATGAGTCACACAGTTGATATATTTATGTCCCATAAATATTAATTCTTTTCCACCTTTAGGAATTGTATAATCTGCCAGCAGATCACTATCAAAATTGGTTAGATCATCTACTATTTTCCAGCTGGCTAACTTTATTTTTTCTGAACCATCATTTTTAGCAAAGTGAGAGGCAAAAAGATCGGCAATATCACTGGATATGAATTCAGCATCACTTCTATTAATTAGTTTGGGACCCTTTTCAAATTCTATTTTATCTCTTTGAATACCATGAAAGTTAATTAAGTTTGATTCTGTAAGTACAAGCAGACTGACATTGCTTTCCCCATGATCAGACTTTGTTATTTCTAATGGGTAATATAATTTATCACTTTTAAATTTATAGTAAATAGCTTCATTAAAATAAGGCTTTGGACCTACATCTACAGTATCAAAAACGAAAAAATTATAATCTTTGTCAATATATTTTTTTATTGTTTTCTTTAATTCTTCTGGTATAACAGGATTATCTTTTCCCTTCTGCTTCAAATAGTTATTAACCCAGTTTGTAAATGTATTTTCGTTTAACACTTTTACAACTGTGATATCATGTGAGCCAATAACAACTTCCTGCTTTACTTCTCCACCCTGAAGTTGTCTGCTGTCTGAAGATCGTGTTATAGGTTGAACCAGCTGTTTTGAATGATCTAGAGTTAAAAGTTCATTTGCTTTTCTCAAAACATTTCGACTGGATTTTTTTATTTCTGGTTCGTGAGGTAAGGGTAATACTTCAAGAATTTTTGTATCCTGATCAGCATAAAGTTTGGTAGAAAGAATAAGAATTTCTTCTTTTCCATTCCAGGCGATTAATGCCTGCTGATTGGGTTCAAATATTCTTATCGCTGGCTGAAAAGGAATAGAACCTCTATCAGCAAAAACATAAGATGATATAGTAAACATTAATGCAAATATAATGAATAATATAAGTGATTTCTTCAACAAAATCACTCCTTTCCAATAGATTTATATATTCTAATTCTTCTTAGAGATTATTTTTCCTGCCATTTTATTAAAAAATAGTGGTAATATTTAATTAATTTAAATGATTTCGAATATATTTAGATACCTTTCAGAAGGTGGGAAATATTTGACAGTTGAACTGTAAAGTAATATACTTAAAGAGAAAGAAACTAATAAATTTACCTTACTAATAGGAGGGAAAATTATAATGGCAAAAGTAATGAAGACTATGGATGGAAACACTGCTGCAGCTCATGTAGCATATGCATTTACAGATGTTGCGGCAATCTATCCAATTACTCCTTCATCTCCAATGGCTGAGCTGGTTGATTCATGGAGTGCACACGGCCGAAAAAATATTTTTGGTCAGAGAGTTAAGTTGACAGAAATGCAGTCTGAAGGTGGAGCTTCTGGTGCAGTACATGGTTCACTTGCAGCAGGTGCACTGACGACAACATTTACAGCTTCACAGGGTTTGCTGCTGATGCTGCCTAATATGTATAAAATTGCAGGTGAGTTATTACCTGGAGTTTTCCATGTTAGTTCTCGTACGGTTGCAACCCACGCTCTTTCAATTTTTGGTGATCATTCTGATGTAATGGCTGTTCGTCAGACTGGAACAGCAATGATTGCTTCTGGTAGTGTACAGGAAGTTATGGATTTAGCTGGTGTAGCCCATTTAGCTTCAATAAAAAGCAGTATTCCATTTGTACATTTCTTTGATGGATTTAGAACATCTCACGAGTATCAGAAGATTGAGGTTATGGATTATGATGACCTGGCAGAACTGGTTGACTATGGAAAAGTAAGTGAATTCAGGCACAGAGCTTTAAACCCTGAACATCCAGTTACAAAAGGTACAGCTCAGAATCCGGATATTTTCTTTCAGGCTAGAGAAGCATCCAACCGTTTTTATGAGGCAGTACCTGATATTGTAGAAGAATATATGCAGGATATCAGCGAGATTACAGGTAGAGAATATCATCCATTTAATTATGTTGGTGCAGAGGATGCAGAATACATTATAGTTGCAATGGGTTCTGTGACAGATACAATTGAAGAAACAGTCAATTATCTTGTTAATCGGGGAGAAAAAGTTGGGCTGATAAAAGTTAGACTTTATCGTCCATTCTCTGAAAAATATTTCTTTAAAGCATTCCCTGAAACAACAAAGAAAATTGCTGTATTAGATAGAACTAAAGAACCTGGTGCAGTTGGAGAACCTCTTTACGAAGATGTTAGATCTCTATTTTATGACAGAAAAGAAAAACCTGTTATAGTAGGCGGCCGCTATGGTTTGAGTTCCAAGGACACTACTCCATCTCAAATTAATGCTGTATTTGAGAATCTCAAAAAAGAAGAACCTAAAGACAGGTTTACTATCGGTATTATTGATGATGTAACACATACTAACTTAGAAATAAAAGAACATATTAGTACAACACCTGAAGGTACAGTGCGCTGCAAATTCTGGGGCTTTGGTTCAGATGGTACTGTTGGTGCTAACAAAAATGCCATTAAGATTATTGGTGACAATACAGATAAATATGCTCAGGCATATTTCTCATATGATTCCAAAAAATCTGGTGGTGTAACAGTATCTCACCTTAGATTTGGTGATGAACCAATTAAATCAACCTATCTTATTGATAAAGCAGAATATGTTGCCTGTCATAAAGAATCTTATGTAGATAAGTTTGATATGGTTTCAGATCTAAAAGAAGGTGGAACATTCCTATTAAACTGCAGATGGTCAGAAGATGAACTTGAGGAAAATCTGCCTGCAGAAATGAAGAAATTTATTGCTGAAAATAACATAAATTTTTATATTATTGATGGTGTAAAGATTGCTCAAGAAGTTGGCCTTGGCGGCCGTATTAATATGGTTATGCAGACCGCTTTCTTTAAACTGGCTGATATTATTCCAGTTGATGATGCTGTTAAATATCTTAAAAATGCTATTAAAGACACTTATGGTCATAAAGGTGATAAAATTGTAGAAATGAACTATAAAGCTGTAGATAAGGCATTAGATGCACTTGTTAAAGTTGATGTTCCTGCTGACTGGGCAGATGCGGAATCAGTTAAAGAAGAAGAAAAAGAGGCACCTGAATTTGTAAAAAATGTGCTTGAAGTTGTTAATAAACAGGAAGGTGACAGTCTACCTGTAAGTACATTTGTTGGACGTGAGGATGGACACTTCCCTCCAGGACTATCACAGTACGAAAAACGCGGTATTGCGATCGATGTTCCGGACTGGGATTTCGATACCTGTATTCAGTGTAACCAGTGTTCGCTTTCCTGTCCCCATGCAGTTATCAGACCTTTCCTTCTTGATGAAGAAG
This sequence comes from Halanaerobium sp. DL-01, assembly GCF_003338615.1. NCBI lineage: Bacteria > Bacillati > Bacillota > Clostridia > Halanaerobiales > Halanaerobiaceae > Halanaerobium > Halanaerobium sp. DL-01. The sequence continues at coordinate 2,418 of NZ_QPJN01000032.1, read as the reverse complement.
AAGCAGCAAATGCTCCAGAAGGTTTTGTAACTGTTGATGCTAATGGTAAACAATTAGAAGGACTCCAGTATAAGATTCAGGTAAGTCCTTATGACTGTACTGGCTGTGGAGTTTGTGCTGACATTTGTCCGGCAGATGCTCTCGAAATGAAACCATTTGCAGAGATGGCAGAAAAAGAAGCAGAAAACTGGGAATATGCTAGACATGAAGTAACAGTTAAAGATGACCTGATGCCTGTTACCAATATAAAAGGTAGTCAATTCCAGCAGCCGCTGCTTGAGTTTTCAGGGGCATGTGCAGGCTGTGGCGAAACAGCATATGCTAAACTGGTAACTCAGTTATTTGGCGATAGAATGATAATAGCTAATGCTACTGGTTGTTCTTCCATTTGGGGTGGATCAGCTCCTGTTTCTGTATATACTACAAATGATGAAGGAGAGGGACCTGCATGGGCCAACTCCCTATTTGAAGATAATGCAGAATATGGCTATGGTATGTATCTTGCTACTGCACAAATCAGAGATAAGATTGCCGATCTTATGCAGGAGGCAATTGAACTTAATTTAGACCCTGAACTAAATGAGTTAATGCAGGAATTCTTGGATAATATGCAGGATGGAGAAAGGACAAAAGAACTTAAAAAGAAAATGATGCCACTTCTGGCTAAATACAGTGACAATGAAGTGATTGCAGAAATTGTTGATAAAAAAGAATTTATTGTTAAAAAATCTCAGTGGATCTTCGGTGGAGATGGCTGGGCTTATGATATTGGTTATGGTGGATTAGATCATGTACTTGCATCAGGTGATGATGTAAATGTACTTGTATTTGACACAGAGGTTTATTCCAATACCGGTGGTCAGTCTTCTAAAGCTACACCAACTGCTGCAGCTGCAAAGTTTGCTGCTTCGGGTAAGAGAATCAAAAAGAAAGATCTCGGTCAGATGGCAATGACATATGGTTATGTATATGTAGCACAGATTGCTCTTGGTGCAAATATGAATCAGGCAATCAAAGCTATCGCTGAGGCTGAAGCCTATCCTGGACCTTCTCTAATTATAGCTTATGCTCCATGTATTGCTCATGGATTAAAAGATGGTATGAGCTGTAGTGTATCACAGGAGAAGAATGCTGTTGAGTCAGGTTACTGGCACTTATATCGCTTTAATCCTGAACTTCAGGATGAAGGTAAGAATCCATTCAGCCTAGATTCTAAAGAACCTAAAGGTAATTTCAGAGAACACTTATTAAGTGAGGTAAGATTTTCATCTCTTAAGAAGACATTCCCGGAAATTGCTGAAGAGCTGTTTGAAAGAGCTGAAGAAGATGCTAAAGAGCGCTATAATTCCTACAAGCGCCTGGTAAAAGCATATGAGCCAGAAGAGTAAATAAACTTGTTTAGCTTAATAAAAAATAATTATAATTTATGATCTAAAGTATTTGTATGGGGCGGTGGATTTATTGTACCGCCCTTTTAATATTATAAATAATTTAGAAAGGGGTATATATTTTATGAATAAGGAAATTCAAGATGTTGAAGAAAAACAGCACTTGCGTATATTTTAGATCAATTTTTACCCTGGTGGGGAAGTCTATAAATTTTTAAATATAATAGTAAATATTATATTGTTTCTAATTCTTTTTTTCGGGTTATTAATTCTTTTTCTCTTTTAACAATTTTTTCTTCATAGACATCTATTTTATAATTTAAACGCTCAAGTGTTTGCTGCATTTTGTTTATTTTTTCAGCAAGTTTATCTCTTTCCTCAGTCAAAAGTTCTTTTCTTTCTTTAATAGTAGAATCTCCTTTTTGGTATAGCTTTAGATATTCAATTAAGGTATCAATTGAAAGCCCGGCATCACGCATATATTTAATAAATTCTATCCAGTTACAGTCTTCTTCTGTATAATCACGATTACCACTGCTGTTGCGCCTGATTTCAGGAATTAAACCAACTCGTTCATAATAGCGAAGAGTATCTTTAGTTAGATCAAATCTTTCACTAACTTCGGAAATTTGCATTTTCTATCACCTCTTTTCAATATAATTTATTTATTCTGATAAAATATTATCAGAATATTTAGAATGTGATTAGATATAAATCATTTATGACTTTAAAATACATGTTAAAAAATATTTTTATATCTTTATTCTATTCTATTATATTATATCAAATATATCAAAAATATTGAAAAAGGAGTTTCCATTTTTTGGGAAACTCCTTAAATGACTTTTTTAGCTCAAAAAATTTTGTATTTAATTACTACTTTTATTTTATTGCTAATTCTTATCTTTTTTTACTATTGAGTTATTCTAAAGCTGCTCTCACATTTTTCAATTCTTTTCTAATAGGAATATCCTGTGGACAATGGCTCTCACAAATTCCACATTCTATACAGTTTACAGCTTTAGCTTCA
>NZ_QPJN01000031.1:0-28163 GCF_003338615.1 Halanaerobium sp. DL-01 | reverse complement strand
TTTCTTCCTTCATTTCGTTAAGATTCATTGACTAAAAATTTCAATATTCCTGCATCTCCCCTTTTTGCAGCAGTATATAAAAAATGGGGAAAGTCCAGTTGATTTGTACTAGCAGATTTTAACTTCTATCACAGGCACCTTATGTATAATACAGATATTTTGGCTAAAAATTGATAAATATACTGATTTAAAAACTTTCTTCAATTATACCTCCACCAATAATTAGATCATCATCATAAAAAACAACAGACTGTCCAGGAGTAATTGCCCGCTGCTTTTCTTCAAAAGTAACTCTAATTTTATTACCTTTATCGGGTTCAATATAAGCCTTTACTTCGTCACTGTTATATCTTATTTTTGCTCTTACATCCATTTTGCCATTTAGTTTTTCAATAGAAATCATGTTAATATCATCAGCAATTAAACCATTATTAAATACTTCATTATCTTTTCCAACTATTACTGAATTGTTTTGATGATCAAGTTCAACTACATATACTGGATAACCTAACGCAACTCCCAGTCCTCTTCTCTGGCCAATTGTATAATGAGCTAACCCGGAATGTACTCCTACTTTATTACCATCTGTATCCAATATAGGGCCAGTTTTAGATATTTCAGGATAATTAGTATCCAGAAATCTGATATAATCATCATCAGGCACAAAACAGATCTCCTGGCTATCAGGTTTGTTGTAAACTGAAAAACCCAGTTCTTTAGCTTTTTCTCTTATTCTTTCTTTTGTAAAATTTCCTAATGGAAATAACGTTTTACTCAGCTGCTCCTGATTAAGAACATAGAGCATATAGCTTTGATCTTTTTCTTTATCGACTCCCTTTTTGAGATTATACCTGCCATTTACTTTTTCAATTCTAGCATAATGCCCTGTAGCTATATAATCACAATTAACCTCAAGAGCTTTCTTCATCAGTGCAGAAAACTTAATTTCTTTATTACACATTACACAGGGGTTAGGAGTTCTGGCTCTACTGTATTCTTCAACAAAATAATCTATAATTTTTTCCTGAAATTCATCTTTTAAATTAAAAACAAAGTGAGGAATATCAAGCATATTAGCAACTCTTTTTGCATCCTGAACAGCAGAATAAGAACAGCAGTGATCATCTCTATCGACAGCTTCTTCATAATCTGGGAAAATATGCATTGTTCCCCCAATCACTTCATATCCTTCTTCTTTTAATAAAGCAGCTGCTACAGAACTGTCTACCCCGCCACTCATTGCAATCATAACTCTTTTCATCTAAACACCCTTTTATTCTTTAGTCTTTTTATATTTCTCAATTGCATTTTTTAATGCATCTGTAGCCAGGTTGGAACAGTGCATTTTTGCAGGTGGAAGTCCATCTAAAGCTTCTGCTACTGTATCTCTGCTTACAGTTAATGCTTCATCAAGTTTTTTACCTTTTACAAGTTCTGTCACCATACTGCTTGTAGCCACAGCAGCTCCACAACCAAAAGTTTTAAAACTTATGTCTTCAATAGTTTCATCACTATCATTTATTTTTAAATAAAGTTTAATAATATCTCCACAGGTTGGATTACCCACTTCACCTACAGCACTGGCATCCTCTATTTCACCAACATTTCTTGGATTTTGAAAATGATCCATTACTTTATCAGAATACATATTAATCAGCTCCTACTTCTTTTGTCTTTTTATTATATAAAGGTGACATTTCCCTCAATCTATTTATAATTCCTGGTAATACTTCCATTAAATAATCTATATCTTCTTGAACATTTCCATAACCAAGTGAAAATCTAATTGAACCATGTGCAAGTTCGTGTGGTCTTCCTAAAGCAAGAATAACATGTGAAGGATCGAGTGAGCCAGAAGCACAGGCTGAACCTGTTGAAGCAGCGATATCCATCATATTGAGATTTAATAATATAGACTCACCTTCAATAAATTTAAAAGTAATATTTGCATTTCCCGGCAAACGATCTTTACCCTCGGGTCCATTTAAAAGAACATCATCAATTTCAGAAAAAATTCTACTAATTAAATCATCTCTCATAGATGACAGCTTATCTGCTTTTTCCATCATCTCTTCATTAGCAATCTCAGCCGCTTTTCCCATACCAACTATTCCAGGAACATTTTCAGTCCCGGCTCTTCTTTTTCGTTCCTGAGCTCCTCCAGAACTTTGCGGTACAAGTTTAATTCCCTTTTTTACATACAGAGCTCCAACACCTTTGGGACCATTAAATTTATGGGCAGATAATGAAAGCATATCAATATTCTGTTTAACTACATTAATTGGTATCTGCCCGACAGCCTGTACAGCATCAGTATGGAATAAAATATCATGCTTTTCTGCAATCTCTGCAATTTCTTCCACAGGTTCTATTGTACCAATTTCATTATTAGCCATCATTATAGAAATTAAAATAGTATCTTCTCTTATTGAATTTTTTAACATCTCAAGATCAACAAAACCTTCTTCATCAACTTCCAGGTAAGTTACATCAAAACCTAGATGTTTTTCTAAAAATTGACATGTATGCAGTACTGCATGATGCTCAATACTTGATGTAATAATGTGTTTGCCTTTATCCTTTAATGCCATAGCTGTACCTTTTATGGCTAAATTATCAGCTTCAGTTCCACCTGAAGTAAAAATAATCTCTTCAGATCGATCTGCTCCAATAAGATCAGCTATTTTTTGCCGCGCATCATCCACTGCACCTGCAGCTTTTTGGCCCGGCAAATGTACACTGGAAGGATTACCATAAATATCAGTAAAAAAAGGAAGCATTTCTTCCATCACTTCCGGCCTTACTGGTGTGGTTGCTGCATGGTCAAAATATTTACTTTTCATTGAACATCACTCCGATCTGAATGTTCTTTTATAGCCTTATCTTTAAGTTCCGCTAAAGTCATATTATCAACAACATTTTTTATACTGTCTGCAAGTTCTTCCCACAATTCATGAATAACACATTTATCAATATAATTACAAAATTCTTCTTTGTCTATAACACAGTCAACAGGAGCTATAGGTCCTTCCAGAGTTGTTAAAATATCTCCAACTGATATATCCTCAGGTTCATGATTTAACATATATCCGCCATGTGCCCCACGGACACTTTTTACCAAACCAGCTTTTCTTAAAGTTGCAAAAAGCTGCTCTAGATACTGTTCAGATATATTTTGCCTTTCGGATATTTCTCTGATAGGAATCGCCTTACCTTTTTCGTGTTCAGCTAAATCAACCATAGCTCTGAGACCATATCTACCTTTTGTGGATACTCTCATTTTCTCACCTCTGCAAACTTGAGTTAGTTTATCAACTTTTGATATTATTTTAACATAATGTATTGTTTTTGTCAACTTTAATGATTTTAATTATTTTCTATTTTTTTACTTTAACGCAAAAAATAAATGGAATTCAACCTTCAACACTTATAATTACCGAAACAAAGTTTTTTCTAATTTTAAAGAAAATTTATCTCCAGTTTTTTCTCTAATATCTCTCTGCAAATGTTCATAATCTTCAGATGAAATAATAGATTTTACTGTCCCACCCTTTTCATTATAGAAAGTATTTAATATTTCTGCTTTATGAGCTTCAAGCTGTCCTAAAATATTTCCTATTTGATTAAAATCACTCTCAACAGAAAAGAGGAAAAATTTATTTAATTCTTCAATACCGGCTTCATTAATTGCCATTCTTGCTGAATTACCATAAGCCCTTATTAATCCACCAATGCCAAGTTTTGTTCCTCCAAAATAACGTGTAACAACAATAACAGTATTGATTAAATCTGCACCTTTTATGGCATCAAGCACTGGCGGACCGGATGAACCTGCCGGTTCACCATCATCATCAAAATATTCAATAATTCCTGACTCAGATTCTACTCTAAAAGCTGAAACATTATGAGATGCATCTGAATATTTATTCTTTATCTCTTCAATTTTTTCTTCAGCTTCACTTCGATTATTTACAGAAAAAATACTGGCATAAAATTTACTATCTTTAACCTTATTCCTGATCTCAAGATTTTTTGCAGGTTTTAATTTCTTTTCAGACATCTTAATCTTCACCTTTGTCATGTTTTTCATGCAGATATCGCAAAAATTCTGCAGTCTGTTTTTCTCTCCCCAGAGAACCAGGTTGATAAAATTGTTTGTTAGATATATTATCTGGAAGATAATTTTGTTTTACATAATTATCAGGATAATCATGAGGATATTTATAATTTAGTCCATGGCCCAGATCTTCTGCTCCACTGTAATGACTGTCCCTCAGATGAACTGGAACTTTACCCTGATGATTATTTTCCACATAATTTACAGCACTATCTATTGCTTTTATAACTGAGTTGCTTTTGGGAGCAGATGCAATATATATAACTGCTTCAGCAAGTGGAATTCTGGCTTCCGGAAAACCGATTTGTTCTACAGCTCTGGCTGCAGATTCTGCAAGTATTAACGCAGTTGGATCAGCCAGTCCTACATCTTCTGCAGCATGAATAACAACTCTTCTGGCTATAAATCTTGGATCCTCTCCTGCTACAATCATTCTTGCAAGCCAATACACAGCTGCATCTGGATCAGAACCCCGCATACTTTTTATAAAAGCGGAAACAATGTCATAGTGATTGTCACCTTTTTTATCATAATTAATAATTTTTTTCTGCATAGAGTCTTCAATAATATCTTTATCTATTTTTATAATTCCATTTTTATTTTGGGGAGTTGTTAATACAGCTAATTCAAGTGTATTTAGAGCAACTCTTGCATCTCCATCTGCAAGTTCAGCAATAAATTTTAAATCTTTATCATATATATCAATCTTCAGTTCTCCAAGTCCTCTCTCCTTATCATTAAGTGCATTTTTGAGAATAGAAAAAATATTATCTGCACTTAATTCGTTTAATCTAAATATCCTGGAACGTGAAAGCAGAGGAGAATTGACTTCAAAATAAGGATTTTCAGTAGTTGCTCCCACCATAATTACAGTACCATTTTCTACAGAAGGTAAAAGGGCATCCTGCTGTGATTTATTAAAGCGATGAATCTCGTCTATAAATAAAATTGTTTTTTTATTGTAAATGTCTTTATCGGATTTGGCTTTTTTTATAACTTCTCGAATATCTTTTACTCCCGAAGTAACTGCATTTAATTTAACAAAATTTGCTTTGGTTTCTAAAGCAATAATTTGAGCAAGACTTGTCTTCCCGCTTCCTGGAGGTCCATAAAAGATAAGGGACTGAAGTCTATCCGCTTTAATTGCCCTTCTGAGAAGTTTATTTTCTCCAACAATATCTTCCTGACCAAAAAACTCATCCAGGCTGCGAGGACGCATTCTAAATGCAAGAGGACGATTTTCTTTATCATCTCTGGCATTTTCAAAAAGATTCAATGACTACACCTCTTTTCTGCAGTCTATTACTTCCTTTTCAGTAATAATCATATCGACTGGAATATCATGGTCTTCAACAGGTATTTTGTCTACTATGAATTGATCATATGTAAAAGCAATCTTAAGCTTATCTTTTCCGTTTTCTCCCAAAAATCCATCATAAAAACCACCACCATATCCAATTCTATAACCTTCTTTTGTAAATACTACCCCGGGAACTACAATAATATCTAAATCATCAGGAACAATTTCTGTTCGTAAAGACTTGAGTGGTTCACTAACTCCAAAAACACCTGGTTTTAAATCTTTATCTAAATCATTAATTTCAGCTATACCGAGAGTTATTTTTTCTTTTATTGTATAGGGTACATATAAAATATATCCTTCATCAAGCAGCCGTTCCATTAAATTATATGTTTGTACTTCTTTTCTAAAAGAAACATATGTCATTACTGACTCTGCATTTTTTACTGTTTCCAGTTCAAGAAATTTATTAGTAATTTTATTACTCCATTTAATTATTTTTTCCAATGGTATTTTTGACCTCTGATCTAAAAATTCAGATCTCATTTTTTCTTTTAGTTTCATTAATATCACCTCACCTATAAATCATAACAAAAATATTATAATTCTGCAAAAAATAAAAAAACTAACCTTAATATAGCGGTTAGCAAAAGTCATCCACTGTGCCGTATGATCATTTAATTTTGATCCCTGTCTGCCAAGTGGGTGCCCTCCTACCTGGTTTATATGTCCTCTCAATTAAGAAGGCCTATACGCCGCAGGTAGAGACCAGGCTCCCTGTGTATTGATGTTGGTCAAAATTTCTTTTGATCATTACGCACACAGCAGATGAATATATTTACTTTAATAATATATTAACACAAATTATAATGCCCTGCAAGCCTTATCAAAAAAAGAGTTTCCCAATTTCTAACTCTAAAAATAATTTTCAGGAAACTCTATTTATAGAAGAGATTAGAATTTAAAGTTTTATAGAAATACCAAGTTCTTCTAATTGCTCTTTAGCTACTTTTGAAGGAGCATCTGTTAAAGGAGATGTAGCTCGCTGTGTTTTTGGAAAAGCAATTACATCTCTAATAGAATCTGTCCTGGAAGTAATCATCATCAGTCGGTCCAGCCCAAAAGCAATACCGCCATGTGGCGGTGTTCCATATTCAAAAGCTCTCAGCAGAAAACCGAATTTTTCCTCCTGTTCCTCTTGATCCATAGATAAAATAGAAAATACTTTTTCCTGCAGTGAACGATTATTGATTCTTATACTTCCACCACCAAGTTCTTCTCCATTTAATACTAAATCATAAGCATCAGCACGCACAGAAGAAGGCTTTTCATCAAGTTTATCAATATCCTCTTCAATAGGAGCAGTAAAAGGATGATGTTTTGCTACATAACGTTTTCTATCCTCATCATATTCAAAAAGAGGAAAATCAACTATCCAGACAAATTCATAAACTTCTTCTGGAATAAGATCATAATCACGAGCAATTTTCAATCTTAAGTTTCCAAGTGCTGAAGCCACTACATCTTTTTCATCAGCTACAAAAAGCAAAAGATCGCCTGTTTCAGCATCCATTTTTTCTATAACAGAATCAATTTCCGTTTGAGAGAGAAACTTAGTGATAGGAGATTTTATCTCTTCTTCGCGCAGTGCAATCCATGCAAGTCCTTTTGCATTAAAAAGTTTTACATATTCTTCAAATCCATCAATTACACTTCTCGCTGAGTCTGAACCTCCTTTAAAGTTAATTCCTTTAACCTGTCCACCTTTTTGTACTGTTCCACTAAAAATTTTAAAATCACTTTCAGATACTATATCAGATATATCTTTCAGCTCCATAGAAAATCTTAAATCTGGTTTATCAGAACCAAATCTATCCATAGCTTCCTGATAGGATAATACTCTAATTTCTTTAGGAATATCTATATCTGCTTCTGAAAATACTCTGCGCATTAATCCTTCAGTAATTTCAAAAACATCTTCTTTTGTTACAAAAGACATTTCCAGGTCTATCTGTGTAAACTCTGGCTGTCTGTTTGCCCTTAAATCCTCATCTCGAAAACATCTTGCAATCTGAAAATATTTTTCAATTCCTGAAACCATCAGCAGCTGTTTAAATATTTGAGGAGACTGAGGTAGTGCAAAAAAGTGGCCTTTATTTATCCTACTTGGAACAAGATAATCTCTTGCTCCTTCAGGAGTGCTTTTGGTTAAAATGGGAGTTTCAATTTCCCAAAAACCGTTATCATCTAGAAAATCTCTGGTTGTTTTCATTATTCTATGCCTCATCTTCATAATGTTTTTCATTTTTGGTCTGCGGAGATCAAGATAACGATATTTCAATCTCAAATCTTCTCCAACTTCCAGATAGTCTTCAATCTGAATTGGAGGAGTTTGAGCTTTATCCAAAATTCGTAATTCCTCACATTTTATTTCGATTTCACCTGTTGGAATATCAGGATTTACATTTCCTTCTGGTCTTTTTTTTACTTCACCTTTTAGGGCCACAACATATTCTGACCTCAACTTATCCGCTCTAATAAAGGACTCATCATTAAGACCAGGATTAAAAACCGCCTGTACGATACCGGAGCGATCTCTAATATCAGCAAAAATAACACCACCATGATCTCTTCTTTTTTGAACCCAGCCCATAACTATTACTTTATCACCAATATTTCTGCTGCTAATATTTCCACAGCTGTGTGTTCTTTTAAAACCTTTTATTGTGTCGCTCATACTACTTCCTCCCCATATACTAGCTGCTTCATTTCGTTGATTAGGCTGCTTAACTTAATTAATTTTTCATTACCGGTTTTCATATTTCTAATTGTTGCAGAATCATTTTCAAGCTCATCCTCACCTAAAATAATTGTGTAATCTGCATTCATTCGGTCTGCTGATTTCATCTGACTGCGCACACTTCTATCCAGATAATCCATCTCAGTTTTAAAACCTGTATTTCGCAGAAGGTCATTAAGTCTAAAAGCTTCTTTTTTTGCATTTTCCCCAATAACAGTTATGTAAAGATCAATACCTTTTTCTATTGGAATTTCTATATTTTGTGCCTTAATAGAAAGAAGCAGTCTTTCAATCCCCAGGGCAAATCCAATTCCAGGTATTTTTTTACCGCCAATCTCTTCGGCAAGTCCATTATATCTTCCACCGCCAAAAACTGTATCCTGAGCACCAAGGTGGCTGTCTTTTATTTCAAAAGCAGTATTTGTATAATAATCAAGTCCGCGCACAAGTTTAGGATTAATATAATAATTTATTTTTAAAATATCAAGATATGCCTGTACACTGGAAAAATGTCCATAACATTCCCTGCACAAATGATCGACAATTTTTGGAGCATCATCTATAACAGACTGACATCTTTCATTTTTACAGTCAAGTACCCGCAGTGGATTTCTGTCTATTCGTGCTTTACAGTCATTACAGAGAAGTTCTCTATTATTTATTAGATAATCCTTTAAAATCTCTATATATTTAGGACGGCAGTATTTACAACCAACACTGTTAAGATGCAGGGACAAATCCTCCAGACCAAAGTTTGATAAAAATCTCATTCCTAAAGATATAATTTCCGCATCCAAAGCAGGGTCATTTGAACCAATTGCTTCTACACCCAGCTGGTGAAATTGTCTGAATCTGCCTGACTGCGGTCGTTCATATCTGAACATTGGCCCAATATAATAATATTTTGTCGGCTGTGCCTGTCCATAAATTTTATTCTCTAAAAAAGATCGAATTACCGAAGCGGTTCCTTCAGGACGAAGAGTTAAGCTGCGCCCGCCCTTATCTTCAAATGTATACATTTCCTTTTCAACTATATCTGTAACTTCACCAATACCCCTCTGAAATAGTTCAGTATATTCAAATATAGGTGTTCTAATTTCATCATAATTGTAATTAGCAAACACTTCTCTTGCAACCTTTTCGATATACTGCCATTTTAAAGAAGCAGGGGGCAAAATATCTTTTGTCCCTCGCGGTGCATTAAACTGCATTAAAAATCACCTCTATTATCAATATTTTAATTTAATAACTCAATTAGTTATTATCAGATTCAACCTCTGTGCTTTCTGTAGAATCATTTGTAGTCTTATCTTCCGGCAAATTTTCATTTGGCAGCTGTTCATCATTCCCACTGCTCTGATTTTCTGCTGCTTTATTTTCCTGCTCCATCTGCTGATTTAAGTCCTGTATTATCTGCATTTCCTGCTTTGCTTCTTTTTCTGCACCTAAACTATTAAACTGCATAAACAGCTGATAGTGAGCCATAAAATCACTGCCTGCTAGTTCAGAAGCTTTTTTAAGCTGTGCAACTGCAGCATCATTTTTGCCCTGCTGTCTATAAAAGTTAGCCAGATTCATGTGCAGATCAAAGTTATCCGGATATTCTTCCAGTGCAGTATTGTAAGTTTTTTCTGCTTTATCTTTATTTCCGGCTCCACTATATGATGCAGCTAAATACTGATAAAATACAGGGCTCGGATTTTCTTCTATCAGAGAACTGAATTTTTCTACAGCTGCAGCATAATTACCGTTATTTAGTTCCTGATAGGCATTTAAAACTGGATCATGAATAATAATTTCCGATTCTGCTTTTAAATTTTTCAACCAGCTGCTAAATGCAGCATTTTGTTTTTCTCTTAAAATTTCTTTTTCTAGTTCGTCTTTAACATCTTCATATTTTGGTCTCTCATTTTCCTGTCCTGCTGGCTGATTTGATTCCTCTTTTGACTGCTGATCAGCAGTATCTAAATCTTCATTTTGTCCTTCATTATCTTCTGTATCCTTTTTGGGATATTTTTCATTATACCTTTCTTCAATTTCTTCTTTGGAAACAGACACACTGCTGTAACTTTTATCTATTGTCTGCTGAATCTTTTTAGTGGTCTGTAAATTAAGCCTAATATCATCTTTTAGCTGAGCTGGAGAATAATTCTGCTCCTCCAGTTTCTTTTCGAATTTTTTATTTAGTTCTTCTTTTGTTAATTTTTCTTCTGATTCTATATTTTGAGAAACAATTTGATTATATACTTCTTCTACCTCTTTATCATCAACTACTGGAGATATATTCAATTCTTCTGCCTGCTGCATAATTAATTCTCTTTCGATTAAAGAATTTAAAACATTATATTTAAACGAAATAATTTGGGCATTGCTCAAATTTTGCTTAGGTGCCTGCCTCTGGAGCATTCTCATAAATTCCTGCTGTGTTATTTCTGAACCATTAACCTCAGCTATAACACCAGGAGAACCTGTTGAACTAGAACCAGTATTATTGTTGCTTAAATATGCGCCATATCCCATAAATCCACCGGTTATTACAAAAGCAACTACAACAAAATAAACTATTATTCTACTATTTTTGCGTAAAGTATCAAACAAGCTCTACACTCCCCTCTCTAAATCAATTAGATAATTTAATTCTTTTTAATTTTAACTTATTACTAATTCTATGTCAAACTGCTGTATATTGAAGGCCAAATATTTGTTTTAAAACTTTTAAGTTTTAAAGAATTTCCATGACCGGGATAAACAACTGTATCATCTGGTAAGGTAAGCAACTTATTTTCAATTGAATTTTTTAATGCTTGTTGATTAGCTCCCGGAAGATCAGTACGACCAATTCCATTACTAAATATAGTATCTCCACTAAACAAAATCTTTTCTTCAGAACAGTAAAAAGACATACTTCCTGCTGTATGGCCGGGTGTATGCAGAACTTTAAATTTAAATTTATCAAATGTTAGTATGTCCCCATCTGCAATAAATTTATCAGCTGGTGGGCTTGTTATCTTCCTGGAACTGTAAAAATAGCCCGACATATTTTTGGCAGGATCTGTAAGAAGTTCATTATCTTTTTTATGAATTATTATTTCTGCCGCAGTTTTTTGTTTTAAAAACTCATTTGCACCTATATGGTCAAAATGACCGTGTGTATTAATAATAAATTTAAGATGCAAACTTTTTTTATTTAAAAAAGCAAGTACTTTTTTACCATCATCACCAGGATCAATAATATATGCATTATCATGAGAATCAGATATAATATAAGATTTTGTAAACATTGTTCCTAAAGCCATTGTTTTTATCTTCATTTTTAATTCACCTATTTAGAATGTTTTTTTACTATCAATAAGAAGTGTAACAGGTCCATCATTAATTAAAACCACATCCATCATTGCCTGAAATACACCAGTTTCAACTTTAAGATCTGTACTATTTTTAATCTCATAAACAAAATAGTTATAGAGAATTTCAGCAGCATCAGGTGGAGCAGCATCAAAAAAACTGGGCCTCCTACCCTTTCTGCAGTCCCCAAATAAAGTAAATTGAGAAACAATCAGTATATCTTTTTGTAAATCTACTGCAGATAGATTCAACTGTCCATCTTTATCATTGAAAATTCTTAAATTCACAATTTTATTAACCAAATAATCAGCATCAGACTGATCATCATCATTCCCCACACCTAAAAATATTAATAAACCGGGGCCAATTTCCCCGGTGATTTCTTTATCTGCTTCAACAGAAGCAGATTTAACTCTCTGTACTACTGCACGCAATTTTTTATCACTCCCATTACCTTGGTTTAGATCTATTAACATTAAGAACACCAGAAATTGATTCTATTTTTTTCATTATATCGTGCATATGCTCTATACTGCTTAATTCTAAAGATAAATTAACTACTGCACGATTGTCACTTTTACTTGTTCTTGCCATTACTGACAGAAGATTTAACTTTTCTTTTTTTATAAGTGTTGTTATATCATTTAACAGAGCATTTTTATTTACAGCATCAATTCTCAAGTCAACCTGATAGGATTCTGTTCGCCCTCTATCCCAGTTGACCTCAATAATTCGTTCAGGTTCACTTTTCTTTAACCTCTGCAAATTGCGGCAGTCTGTGCGGTGAACAGATACACCCCTTCCTCTGGTAATATAACCAGTAATATCATCACCAGGTACAGGATTACAGCATTTAGCCATTCTTACCAACATATTTTCCATGCCGCGAACAGAAACACCTTTATCAACAGATGATTTGCTTTTAACCTTAGGTGTAATCTTCTTGTCAATATCCTTTTCTGGTTCATACTCATCTAATTTTGTTATAATTTGTTTGGGACTTAAATTACTATAACCAATTTCTTCAAATAGATCATCTACTTCTTTACGTCCCATATCTTTGGCAATACGTTTTAATTCTTTTTCTTTTTTCTTTTCCTTTAAACTAATATTATGCTTTTTTAGTTCTTTTTCAAAAGAATCTCTTCCTTTTTGTATAACTTCATCTCTTCGCTGTTTTTTAAACCACTGCTTTATCTTGCTTCTGGCTTTTGAAGTCTGTACAAAATTAAGCCAGTCTCTACTCGGACCATTACTTTTTTTAGAGGTCAAAACTTCTACAATATCCCCATTGTTTAGTTTATACTCGAGTGGAACTATTTTACCATTAACTTTAGCTCCTACACATTTATGGCCAACCTCTGTGTGAATATGGTAGGCAAAATCTACCGGTGAACCACCTTTAGGTAGTGATACTACATCTCCCTTAGGAGTAAATACAAACACTTCATCCTCAAATAAATCAATCTTTAGTGTTTCCATAAATTCCTGTGGTTCCTGAAGATCTTTCTGCCATTCTAAAAGCCTCCTCAGCCAGGATAATTTTTCTTCAAATTTTTCATCGCCAACCTTACCTTCTTTGTAACGCCAATGTGCTGCAATACCATATTCGGCAGTTTTATGCATTTCATAGGTTCTTATTTGGACTTCAAGAGGATCACCATTAGGACCAATTACTGTTGTATGCAGTGACTGATACATGTTTGATTTAGGCATAGCAATATAATCTTTAAACCTACCTGGTATTGGTTTCCATATCTCATGAATAACCCCTAAAACTTCATAACATTCTCTAACGTTTTCAACAAGTACCCTTACAGCAGTTAAATCATATATTTCATCAAACTCAACTTCTTTACGCTGCATTTTATTATATATGCTGTATAGGTGTTTAGGTCTGCCGTAAATTTCTGCCTCTATATTCTGTTTTTTTAATGTGTCTTTTAAAGTGTCTATTGCCTGCTGTATATCATTTTCTCTCTGTTTTCGATTTGCCTGCACTTTCTGAGATAATTCATAATACATATCTGGCTGAATATATCTAAAAGCAAGATCTTCAAGTTCCCATTTTATTCTGGACATACCTAGTCTGTGTGCCAAAGGTGCATATATTTCTAATGTCTCCTGCGATTTTTCTATCCTTTTCTCTTTTTTTAAATAATTCAATGTTCTCATATTATGCAGTCTGTCGGCCAACTTTATCAAAACAACTCGAATATCTTCAGCCATAGCTACAAACATTTTTCTCAAACTTTCTGCCTGCTGATCTTCCTTTGTTTTAAATTCCATTCTTGTAAGTTTGGTAACCCCATCAACAAGATGTGCAACTTCATCTCCAAATTCATCAGCAATATCATCACTACTTATTTCAGTATCTTCAACAACATCATGAAGCATTGAAGAGACAATAGAAACAACATCAAGTTCAAGATCAGCCAAAATTATTGCTACTCCAAGAGGATGATCCACAAAAGGTTCTCCGGAAACCCTATACTGCCCCTCATGAGCTGCAGCTGCATAATTATAAGCTTTTTTTATAAAATCAATATCAGGATTATCCATATAATTTTTTATTCTCTTTAAAAGATCATCCAGTTCCATTCAAATTGCCCCTTTTTCAGCATAAATGATTTAATCAATCAGCAGTGATCTAATATCATAACCTTCTAACATTTTGCGTCCCTCTAAGTTTCCTAATTCTAAAAGAAATCCACAGCCGATAACTTGTCCTCCCAACTTCTCAATCAACTCAACCGCAGCTTTGGTTGTTCCACCAGTGGCAAGCAGGTCATCTATTAATAAAATCTTATCACCCTTATCAATTGCATCTTTATGTATTTCCAGTTTATTTTTCCCATATTCAAGCTCATAGGAAATACTCAAAGTATCATAAGGAAGTTTACCTGGTCTTCTTATTGGTATAAATCCTTTATCCATTTCTAAAGCCAGGGGTGTACCTACAATAAAACCTCTGGCTTCAATTCCAACTACATAATCAAATTCTTTATTATTAAACATATCAGCCATTTTTACAATAGCTTCTTTAAATGCATTTTTATCTTTCAACAGAGGTGTAATATCTTTAAACAAAATACCTTTTTCTGGAAAGTCTGGTATGTTTCTGATTTTTTCTTTAAGATTCATCATTTTCCTCCTCAAAATTCTTTATTAAATCAATTAAATCAAAAAGATTATCTTTATAGGCGGCAGAAACAAAATCATCAAATTTTTCCATTTGCCTTGATAATTTATTATAACGTATTGAATTTGATAAGTCCAATTTGTTTTTGCCAGGATCAGTAAAAAAAACAGTACTGTTATTAATTTTAATTAACCCAATTTGCTTCAAAATTTTAATATTATTTTCAAAAATATCTGCTGACTTTTTACTGATATTGTTTTTATTTATATAACTATTTTTTATGGAATTTAAATCCTCATTTTTATACTGCTCTTTTTTTAAAAAAATGTAAAATTCAGATATATTGTTTCTATCAGGACAATTTATACTAATTAGCCTTTTGTTTAAAGCTATATCCTTTTTTGAAAACATAAAAACAACTTCTAATTTTTCATCTTTAGAAGTGAAAGAGTGCAATATTTCAGAAAAATGTTCCAGAGAAAATGGTAAAGAAAAAAATATTAATTTATTAATAAAGTTTTTCCGACTTATTTTTCTATTATCAGCATCTGAAAAAAAATAAATATCCTTATATTTTTCGATAAGTTTATGTTTCAATTTCTGATTATTAATATATACAGAAATATTTTCATCCTGATAAAAATCAATAAAGTTTTCCAGCAGTAATAATTTATTATTATTTTTTCTATAATCAAAGATTTTCATTCTTTTTGAATTAAATACTGCTGCAGTAAGACTGCTGTAATTTGAAATTTTAACATCAATTATTTTAAGCTGAATATTTTCTCTGCCCTGCCACCTGTTTATTTCTAGCTGACATAAAGTATCTATTCTATTGTTTTGTATTTGTTCTGCCAAATAACCCATATTAAAAGCAATAGCTGAAATTTTACTGTTAATATTAAATTTTAAATGTTTTTTTTCTTTACCAATTTTAAAACAGTTACTAACTTTTATATTTTTAATTAAAAATTTTGGTGATGGATTTGCTACACCAAAAGGTCTTAATTTATCAAGCTTTTTAACAAATTTTTTAGTTATATCATTTATGTCCAGCATCATATCAGCTTTTATTTTAGGAACAAAATCCTGCTTGTTTAGTTCTTCTTTTGTTGCAGAGATAAAATCATTTTTAAAATTTTGGAAGCTGTCCATATTAATTGTAAGACCGGCAGCACCATAATGGCCACCAAAATTTATCAGATCATCTCTACAGCTGTTTAAGGTATTAAAAAGATTTAAAGCAGGTATGCTTCTGCCAGATCCTTTACCTACCCCATCTTTGTCCACGGCTATTAAAATAACCGGCAGATTATACTCTTCTACCAATTTTGATGCTACAATTCCAACAATTCCAGAATGCCACCTCCTGTCTGCCAGTATAATAGCTCTCTCTTCACAGATATCGGAAGATTTTTCAATCTTTTGCAGAGCCTGCTGATATATTTTTTTTTCTTTTTTCTGCCTCTTTTTGTTTATATTTATTAAATATTCAGCAATTTTATCGGCTTTCTTTTGATCTTCAGTAATAAGAAGTTCAAGAGCCTTTTCAGCACTATCAATTCTGCCGGCTGCATTAAGTGGGGGGGCTATAATATAACCAATCTGACCAGCTGAAATTTCATTAATATTTAACTTCAATTTTTCTATAAGCCGGTTCAAACCGGGTATGTAATTTAACTTTATATTTTTTAATCCATGTTTTACTAAAATCCTATTTTCATTAGTTAATTTAGCTATATCAGCAACTGTCCCCAGAGCTGCCAAAGGAATCAATCCAGTAAGTATTTCTTTCATACTGCAGCCTTCATTAATTTCCAGAGCCTGACATATTTTGTAGGCTACACCCACTCCAGAAAGATTTCTAGCAAAGTGATTATTCTGCTCCAGAAGATGGGGGTTTATTACCGTATAGGCTAATGTATTTTCTTTTTCTGGAGTGTGATGATCTGTTATTATAACATCAATTCCAAAACTATTTGCCAATTCAATTTCTTTTACAGCATTAATTCCACAATCAACTGTAATAAGCAGGTCTATATTCTGTTTGTATATTTTTTTAAAAGCTTCTTTATTTAAACCATATCCTTCTTTCTGTCGATCAGGTAGATAATATTTTACTTTTACACCAAATCTTTTTTTTAGATAAAGATAAAAAAGAGCTGTTGACGTTATTCCGTCAACATCATAATCACCATATATCATTATATTTTCTTCATTTTCAACAGCCTTTTTTATTCTAATTATTGTTTTTTCCATATCTTTAAAGTCAAATGGATCAGATAAATAATCCAGATCTGATTCCAGAAATATCTGTTTTTCTTCTGCTGTTTTCAATCCTCTAATTTCCAGGATATCATTAAGAATATTATCTGAATTATTTGTGGTCCAGTCAGTCAATTCCCAGAATTTATTCATACATAATCACCAATCAATTTATATTATCATCATCTTCATTATTTTTGGATAAGCTGTTTTTCTCTACTATATTACTGGTTTTCTGATCTTCAAGATAAGAAAACTGTGCTTTTAATTCACTATATTTTTTCTGAAGCTGTCTAATTTCTCGTTTTAATTTAATTTGTTTTAAAGAACTAAAAAGTCCCATAATTAATGCACCAACAGCCATAGAACCAAGCACTACTACTACAAGTGACGTCTGAAAAGAATAGTTAAAAAAAGATAAAGTAACCGACACAGCATTCTGCATGGCAAAAATAGCTATTAAAAGCGCAAAAACTAATGCAATTATTAAATTTCTCTGCACGCCTCCACCTCCTTAATATTTTCCGGATTTAAAAATAGAAATAACAAGCCAAAAGCCAAGCACCCCGGCCATTATATAACCTATAAATCCAAACAGTGGAATATTAAAAATTTTAGGATCCATATTAGTCTGTATAAGCATAGTTGATCCTATAATTAATGCTGAAATTATTAAACTTACCGATAAGCGATTTGTCACTACATCCAGCTTATAGATGAAATTTTCTAAATTGCTGTGCTTAAAATTAATAGTGAAATCATCCTGCACAAGTTTTTCCAGCAGCTCTTTTAACTGTGTTTTTGTTTCATAATTTTTCTTTCCAAACTTCCACAAACCTGAGTTAATTCGTTTTTTGATATTTTTAGGATTAAAACGATCTTTCAATATTTCTTCAATAAACTCTCTTCCTACATCCACCACATTAAAATCAGGATCAAGGTTTAAACCAACACCCTCGCTGACACCAATTGCCCGAAATAGAAGAAAAAATTCCTGAGGCATTCTAATTTTATGTTCAAATATAAAATGCTGTACATCTTCAAAAACAACTTGAAATTCTATATCAGTTAAATCACTTCCATAATATCTGTCCAGCAATTTTGTCATGTCCAATTTAAAGCGCCGCCTGTTTAAATCATCAGGTGCCTCACCTAAAATCAATATTATGTCTGTTAAAACATTGATTTTTTTATTTATCAGAGCATAAAATAGCAGGGCGAGCATATCCTTATCTTCTTCAGTAATCCGCCCTACCATTCCAAAATCTACATATGCCAGCACCTTATCATCCACTACAAAAATATTACCGGGATGAGGATCGGCATGAAAAAAACCATTAATAAGTACCTGCCGCATAAGGGCTTTTGCTCCTAAAACAGCCAAAAATTTATTGTTGGGATGATCCGAATCAATATTACCAAGTTTTTCTCCAATAATTTCTTCCATAACCAAAACATTTGCAGTTGATAATTCCGAATAAACCTCTGGAGCTTTTATATTTGGATTATCTTTAAAATCACTGGTAAACCTAAATATATTGGCCATTTCACTTTTGAAATTTAATTCATCCCGTATTGCCCTTTTGAATTCCGAAATAATTTCAACCGGTCTTATAAATCCGGTAAAAAGATCTCGTTCCTGAGCTATTTCAGCCAAATTTTCCATTATTTCTATATCAATATGTATGTTCTTTTCAATATTAGGTCTTTTAACTTTCATAATTGCCCTGCTGCCATCTTTTAATATTAGCCGGTGTGTTTGTGCAATTGAAGCTGCTGCTGTAGGTTCTTCATCTATTTCTGTAATATTACTATCATATTTATCACCAAGCTCTTTTTTTAAAAATTCTTCTATCAGTTCAAAAGGTTCTGCTGGAACTCTGTCCTGCAGTTTCTGCAATTCTTTGATAAAAATTGGAGGCAGTATATCAGCACGGGTACTTAAAAGCTGTCCCAATTTTATATAGGCAGGGCCAAGCTCCTGCAGCACTTCCCTAGTTCTAACTGCAAGCATTTTCCCACTTGGTCTTTCTTCTTTAGAAATTCTTTTGCGAAAGGGCAGATATTTTTCTAAATCTAATTGTGATATTATAAACCCCAGTCCATTTTTCAATAGTATCTGTGCAATTTCACTATATCTCTGAAAATGTCTGTAGTGTCTTGGAATATTAAAATTCATAAAAAGATCACAGCCTTTTTAAAAGTTAGAAACCCCCTCATGCAGGAAATATCATAAAGGGGGTAAAGTACTATTTTTATCTTTTCTGCACCTTTTTCTGCCAGGTAACAAGCAGAGGACTTGCTACAAAAATAGAAGAATATGTTCCAGCAAACATTCCAACAAATAAAGCAAGCATAAATGTTCTAATAGATGTCCCTCCAAAAAAATAAATAGCAAGTATTGTAATCAGTGTTGTTAAAGAAGTATTAATAGATCTTGGTAGGGTATCTACAACAGCTTTATTAGCAAGTTCTATAAATGGTGTTCTGTGCATTAATTTCATGTTTTCTCGTATTCTATCGAAAATGACTATTGTATCATTAATAGAATAACCAATAATTGTCAAAAGTGCCGCAACAAAAGGTGTATTTACCTCTTTACCGATAATAGCAAAAATACCCAGAGTTATTAAAATATCATGCATTAATGTTATGATAGAAACTGCAGCAAATCTAAATTCAAATCGGTAACTTATATAAGCGACAATTCCAATTGAAGCAACAAGCATTGCCAAAAGCGCATTTATTCTGAGTTCTTTTCCGATTAAAGGCCCCACCATTTCTGTTCTCAACATTTCTGTTGACGGAATTTCACTGTGAAGCGCTTCTTCAACTTTTATAATTTCTTCAGAACTTAATTCTTGAGCTCTTATCAGGACTCCATGTATATCTCTTTCAGTTGTCTGCTGAATTTTACTTCCAGCAGCTATATCTATTTCTTCCAGTATTGTTCGAATCTGATCAGTAGTAACAGCATGATCAAATTTGAATTCAAGCAGTGTACCACCCTGAAAATCAATTCCTAAATTTAATCCATTGATCAAAAGAAAGATTAACCCAACAGCAATAACTACAGTTGAAATACTATACCAGATTTTTCTCTTACCTAGAATATCCAATAATATTACCCCCTTCTGACTCCAAAAGCCTTGTTTTCCTGCATTAATTTACTACCTGTAAAAAAATCAATAATATTTCTTGAAATAAAGAAAGCAGTAAACATGCTTACTAAAACACCTATACCTAATGTTACAGCAAAACCTCTTACTGTTCCACTAGTAAAGTAGGCCAGAATCAGGGCAGTCATTATTGTAGTTATATTCGCATCAATTATAGTTGTATAAGCTCGTTTAAATCCTGCATCGATTGAAGCTCTAAGTGTTTTTCCACTTTTAAGTTCATCCTTAATTCTTTCAAATATAATTATATTTGCATCTACAGCCATACCAATGGATAATATAAGTCCGGCAATTCCCGGCAAAGTAAGCGTTGCTTGAAGTCCTGCCATAGTACCCATAAGTAAAAGTCCATAAATTATCAGAATAACTGCTGCTAAAATTCCCGGAAATCTGTAATAAAAAATCATATATATTCCCACCAACATCAATCCAATAAGTCCAGCAGTAATACTTTTTTGTATTGAAATTTTACCCAGTGTAGGACCAACTGTCCTTGTTTCTATAATTTCAACAGGAACAGGTAGTGCACCTTCACGAATTAAAATAGCATCTTTTTCGGCTGCTTCCACGCTTTCATATCCTGTTATCTGTCCTTTTTCCCGAATAACAGATTGTACAACAGGATTTGTAAGCTGTTCATCATCAAGATAAATTCCAATTTTTCTTCCCATATATTCACTTGTAATTTCAGCAAATTTTGCTGCTCCCTCTGAAGTTAAAGTAAATGATACAACTGGACGTCCATACTGATCATAATCTGCTCTGGCATCTTTAACCACTTCTCCAGTCATTAATATATCACCGGCAGTATTTCTGAATGTAAGCATCGCAGTTCTACCAATAGTATTAATTGCCTCATTTGGATTATCAATAGCTGGCAGTTCAACTATTATTCTGTCCGATCCTTCACGCTGAATAACCGGCTCTGTCAGACCAAGCTGATTTATCCTTCTTTCTATTACACTCTGTATACCTGCCATTACAGTATTATCAATGGGCCTCTCTTCAGTTGGTTTGGCCTGTAAAACAATATGTGCCCCACCTCTTAAATCAAGCCCCAAATTAATTCCATAAAAGGAATAAAGAAAATATGCAAATGCTATTATGGCAACTATTATAATTAGCTTTATTGTTCTTTTCTGCTTATATCTCATTAAAAAAGTTTCCTCCTAACAGTAAATTATTAATAATGGCCGATTTAAGAAGATAACTGATAATCATAATGATCAATTAATCTCATAGAATTAAGAGGCCAGTAAACCCAGAAAGCCTTTCCTGATATGGAATCATAATCAACAAACCCAACAATACCTGGAAATCTGCTGTCAGCACTGTGATTACGATTATCACCCAGAACAAACACACTTTCAGATGGAATTTGATAGGGCCCAAAATCTCCTATCATTTTTTCGGGCAAATATGTTTCTTCAATGGCTTCACCATTAACATAAGTAACACCGTCTCTAATATAGACGGTATCACCTGGAAGTCCAATTACCCTTTTAATATATTTTTTATCCGGAGCCCCCTGAGGAGTAAAAACTATTATATCTCCTCTTTCGGGTGGATGAAATCTATAAATAAATTTATTAACAAATAATCTTTCTCCATCATGAAGTGTATTGGCCATAGAACTTCCATCAACTACAAATGACTGGGCAACAAATGTAATTATTAAAAAAGCCAATATTCCTGCAATAACAAGAGACTGCAAAAATTCTTTGATTGCATTACTCACAACTTTTCCCCCAGTATAAATTTTCTTTTTTTATTCTTCTTCGGTAGTAACTTCAGTATTATCAACAACTCGAGCAATGGCATTTTTAACAAGATCAATATCAACATTTGAAGAAACTCTGATTTTTATATTATTATCTTTTATCTTTATTACTTTACCCTTAATTCCTCCAATTGTAACCACACTGTCACCAGATTTTAAATTATCCAGCATCTGCTGATGTTCTTTTTTCTGTTTTCTCTGTGGTCTGATTAAGAAAAACCAAAATATTCCAAAGATTAGCACCCATGGTAATATTGCATATACATAGTCCATTTTTATCCTCCTAATTAATTTTTTTCTCACATTATTAATTTTTTCTCTCATTACTAATTCAACAATTAAAATAATATTCCTGCTAAATTTTTAATTTAATTTTTACAATATATATTTATTTATTAATATTATATTGTTTATAAAAATCATCTCTAAACTGAATAAAATTATCTCTGTCAACAGCTTCTCTTATTTTTTTGGCGAGGTTCAACATAAAATACAGATTATGATATGTAGTTAACCTCACTCCGAGTATTTCATTTCTTTTTAAAAGATGTCTTATATATGCACGGCTGTAATTTTGGCAGACATAACAGCTGCATTCACTGTCAGGTGGAGAAAAATCTTTTTTGTACGCTGCATTACGTACCGTTAATCTCCCTTCAGAAGTGAAAATCTGCCCATGTCTTGCAATTCGAGTCGGCATAACACAGTCAAACATATCTATTCCATAATAAACTCCTTCAATAAAATCTTCCGGTGTTCCTACTCCCATTAAATACCGTGGTTTATTATCAGGCATTAATAGGGTTGTGTATGACAGTACATCATACATAATATCTTTTGGTTCTCCAACACTTAATCCCCCTAAAGAATAGCCGGGAAAATCAAGTTCAAGCATTTTTTCAACACTTTTTTGTCTTAAATCTTTGTAAACTCCACCCTGTATAATACCAAAAAGTATCTGACTGCTGTTCTGCATCTCTTTCTTACACCTTTCAGCCCATCTTACTGTTCTATCCAGTGACTGATCAACATATTTTTTTTCTGCTGGATAAGGTGGACACTCATCAAAGGCCATAACTATATCTGAACCAAGATTTTTCTGAATCTGCATTGACTTTTCTGGTGAAATAAAATGTTTTGATCCATCTAAATGAGATCTGAAATAAACTCCTTCCTCTTTTATTTCCCTGAGATCTGACAGACTAAATACCTGAAATCCACCACTATCAGTCAGTATTGGTCGATCCCAGTTCATAAATTTATGCAGTCCTCCTGCTTTTTTAATAAGTTCATCTCCCGGACGCAAATAAAGATGATAGGTGTTTGCAAGTATAATTTGTGATTCAATTTCTTTTAATTCACGTGGAGACATGGCTTTTACTGTAGCCTGAGTACCAACAGGCATAAAAATAGGAGTTTCTATATCTCCATGACTGGTCGTTATTCTACCTCGCCTGGCAGCACTATTGGCTGATTTTTTTAGTAATTTAAAATTAAACAACAATTACTTCCCTCCCTGATTTTTTATAAACATCGCATCTCCCAGGCTAAAAAACCTGTATTTATTTTGCACTGCTCTTTGGTAAGCTTTTAAAATAAATTCTCTTCCTGCAAATGCGGATACAAGCATCAACAGAGTAGATTTTGGAAGATGAAAATTAGTTATCAAAGCATCTACAACTTTAAATTTATAGCCAGGATAAATAAAAATATCTGTCCAGCCTTTAAAAGCCTTCAGCTTACCACCTTCAGCAGCAGATTCCAGAGTCCTAGTCACAGTTGTCCCTACTGAAACAACTTTATTCCCTGATTTTTTAACTTTTCTTATTAAATCAACAGTCTCAGCAGAAATTTCTGCATATTCGGAATGCATTTTGTGATCTTCAATATTTTCTTTTCTGACCGGTCTGAAAGTACCCAGGCCTACATGTAGTGTTATAAAATCCAGATAAACTCCTTTATACCTAATTTTATCCAATAATTCATCTGTAAAATGAAGTCCGGCAGTAGGTGCTGCAGCTGATCCTTTTTTTTGGCTGTAAACTGTCTGATATCTTTCTGGATCTGAAAGTTTATTTTTTATATATGGAGGTAGAGGTATTTCTCCCAATTCTCTTATTATTTCTTCAAAATCACCTTTATCCCAGGAAAATTCTAAAATTCTTCCTCCAAATTCAGTGTATTCCATAACTTCAGCTTTTAAAATACCTCCAAAATCTATTTTTACTCCCTTTTTAGCTCTTCTGCCTGGTTTTACCAGAACCTCCCATCTTCCTTCAGAAAGTTCATTTAAAAGAAGTATCTCAATTTCAGTACCTGTTGGTATTTTTTCTCCATAAAGCCGAGCCGGAATTACCCGACTGTCATTCATTATCACTAAATCGCCTGGGTTCAAATATTCAGTAATATTTCTAAAAACATCTTCTTTAATTTCTTTTTTTTCTGCATCTAATACCATAAGTTTGGACATATCTCTTTCCGGAAGAGGTTTTTGTGCTATTAGTTCTTCCGGTAGTTCATAATCAAATTCATCAACCTTCATATCTCAACCTCCAAAACTATTCTCTAAATAGATCAAATGTAATTTTTTGTTCACCTTTTTTGATACCCAGATGCTCATATGCCTTTAAAGTTGCTACTCTACCACGGGGAGTCCTATCTATAAAACCAAGCTGCAGTAAATATGGTTCATAAACATCTTCAATTGTTTCTGTTTCTTCACTTATTGAAGCAGCCAGTGTATTCAGTCCAACCGGACCACCGCTGAATTTAACAATTATTGTTTTTAACAGCTTATGGTCAATTCGATCAAGACCAAGCTGATCAATTTCGAGAAGTTTTAGTGCCCCATTAACAGCATCAACATCAATCACTCCATCTGCTTTTACCTGTGCATAATCTCTTACTCTTTTAAGAAGTCTGTTCCCAATTCTTGGTGTACCTCTTGATCTTTTAGCTATTTCTAAAGCACCAGCTTCAACAATTTCCAGCTGGAGAATATCTGCTGATCTTAATATAATCTCCCTCAATTCCTGATGTGAATAAAATTCCAGTCTATTAATAACTCCAAACCTATCCCTAAGTGGGGAGCTGAGTAAACCGGCTTTTGTAGTTGCACCAACCAGTGTAAATGGAGCCAGATCCAGCCTGACCGATCTTGCACTGGGTCCTTTCCCAATAATAATATCAAGACAATAATCTTCCATTGCTGGATAAAGTATTTCTTCCACCATTTTATTAAGCCTGTGAATTTCGTCAATAAATAGCACATCATGTGGCTGTAAATTTGTTAAAATCGAAGCAAGATCACCTGGTCGTTCAATGGCTGGCCCGGATGTTCTGTGTATATTAACATTAAGCTCATTTGCAATAATATTGGCAAGAGTTGTTTTCCCCAGCCCAGGCGGCCCATAAAGCATAACATGATCCAGTGCTTCTTCTCTTTCTCTGGCTGCTTTTATAAATATTTTTAATTTTTCTTTACATTTCTTTTGACCTACATATTCTGTAAGAGTTTCCGGCCTCAATCCTCTATCAAGACCGTGATCATCACTTTTCTTTTTGGGAGAAACTATTCTTCTTTCACTATTATCCATAGTTATCTCTCCTTACCCAAATAACTCAAAACCCGTCTTATTTTCTCTGAAACTGATGTGTCCTTATTAAAATTCATCTCCTGAAGTGCTTTTGCTATTTCCTTTTCATTATAACCTAAAGATAAAAGTGCATCTATAATATCATCTCGATCTTCAGCAGAATGTTCCGAGTATTTCTGAACAGTATTTAAACCGGCTGCAAATTCTTCTAATTTACTCTGCAGCTCCAAAATTAATCTTTGAGCTGTTTTAGGGCCAATTCCAGAAATTTCTTTTAAAATAGCCTGATTTTCCTGAAGAATAGCAGATATAAATCTATCTGTCGGCATAGAATTTATTATATTCAATGCTGCTCTAGGACCAATTCCATTTACATTAATTAAAATTTCAAAAAGTTCTTTATCACTTTTTTTAGGAAAACCAAATAATTTAAGAGCATCTTCTCTTACATATGTATATATAAAAATTTCAATTTTTTCTCCCAGAGAAGGCAGTTTTGTAAATCCTGCCAGTTCTATTTCAAATCCTATCCCATTTATTTTCAAAATAACTGTTTCCATTTCAAGATGAATAATTTCTCCTCTTAAATACCCAATCATAAGCTTTCACTCCACCTTGATTTTGCACTATAAACATGACCGTGGCAGACTGCAATTGCGAGTGCATCAGCAGCATCATCCGGACGAGGTATTTCCGAAAGATTTAAAAGATTTTTTACCATTTGCTGAACCTGATTTTTATCAGCTCTACCATAACCAACAACAGCCTGTTTAATCTGCAGAGGGGTATATTCTGCAACAGGTATATTGGATTCTGCTCCAGCAAGAAGTATTACTCCCCTTGCCTGCCCAACAATTATTGCAGTTTTAACATTTTTATTAAAAAAAAGTTCTTCAACTGCCATTTGATCTGGTTTATATTCATCAATTAACTCTGTCAAATTTCTATATATAATCTTTAATCTTTCAACATCCGTTTTATCAGATGAAGTTTTAATAACACCATATTCTAATACATCAAATCTATTTCCCTCTTTTGCTACAATAGAAAATCCTATTGTAGCAAGTCCAGGATCAACACCTAAAATTAACAAAAAATCACCTGCCATTCTCGGATACAAACTAATGTTTGAATTTATTATAGCACAAATATTAAGAGGGTACAATGGAGTTTATATCTTCAAAAAAATAAAGACACTGATATCAGTGCCTTCTGAAAAGTTTTCACTTAATCTTCTTCGGCTTCAATTTCTGCCATTATATCATCTGGGATATCAAAGTTTGAATATACTTCCTGAATATCATCATGATCCTCTAACTGATCCATCAACCTCAGCATCTTCTTTGCTTCAGCTTTGTCAAGCTCAACTTCATTATCAGGTATCATAACCAGGTCAGCAGATTCAAACTCATATCCTGCTTCTTCCAGAGCTTTTCTTGCAGATTCATAATTGGAAGGAGCAGTATATATTATTGCCCTTTCTTCTCCATATTCTAAATCTTCAGCTCCTGCTTCAAGGGCTTCTAATAATAAATCATCTTCTTCAACATCGTAGCTTTTTAAATCAATAACAAGCTCACCTTTTCGCTGAAACATCCAGGCTACACAACCGTTTGATCCTAAATTACCACCATTTTTATCTAGAATATGTCGCACTTCCGAAGCAGTTCTGTTCCTATTATCTGTCATTATATCAAGATACAGAGCTACTCCACCAGGTCCATAACCTTCGTAGACAAAAGATTCGTAGTTCATTCCTTCTAGGTTTCCAGTACCCCTCTTGATAGCACGTTCGATATTTTCGTTGGGCATATTATTATCTTTAGCCTTCTGAATGGCCATACGAAGATCAGAATTCATTTCTGGATCTCCGCCACCTTCTCTAGCTGCTACTGCAATTTTTTTGCTTAATTTGGAAAAAAGTTTTCCCCTTCTTTTATCTTCTTTTTTCTTTTTATGTTTAATATTGGCCCATTTAGAGTGTCCAGCCATAATATACCTCCTTAGTTAATTGTACAATTAATTCTAACATATTTAGTCGTTTTTTTCAATTTTCGCATAATCAAGAATATCTATTAAATCCTGCAGAAAATCATATATCAATTCAAGTTCTCTTTCATTTCTATTAACAAGAAGCTCATTAATATCTTTAATTTTAATGCTTTCAGTTACAGTCAAATTTTCATTTTCTCTAACCAGAAATTCTATTCCAATATTAAGTGCATCTGCTATCTTCTGAAGAGCTTTAAATGAAGGTATTTTTTCCCCTCTCTCAACCTGACCAATATATGTGTAATGAAGGTCAGCTTTTTCGCCGAGTTTCTCCTGAGTCAGGTTAAGATTATAACGCATCTTCTTTATTCGCTCTCCTAGTTTTTTCTCTGACATAATTTTCACCTCTAAATGTTATCATAAGGTGAAAAAATGCAGTTTTAAAGAGACTATATGTATTTATATAAATACTATAAATATTATTATATTATTTAAGTATTGAAAAATCAATTTTTAATTTTTTTTAAATATATATAAGTATTTAAATTTAACAATAGAGTAGGACCAGCCTTTCAGCTGGGACCCCTCGTCAAACTGCACGTACGGTTCTCCCGTATACAGCTTTCCGTCAGTCGTTGCCCCGTCTC
>NZ_QPJN01000030.1:30437-31670 GCF_003338615.1 Halanaerobium sp. DL-01 | reverse complement strand
TCTGTGATATTCAATTTTTTTGTTGTTGAGAACTAATTTTTAGATTTAAAAGCTTAGTTTAGATTGAATATGCTTAATGTTTTTGTGTTACAATCGTAATATAAGTAATTACGAGAACACAAAAGATACTAAATTTATTATTAGAGAACGTGAGTAATTTGGAACTTTAAAAAAGTAAAAAAAGATAGAAACTGCGCATAACATGGGATTGCCGTTAGGCTAAAGAGCAAGCCTACCCTTCGGGACATGCCTTCTGTCACAAAGCTTGCAATAATAGCAGCAAGAAATATAAAGGCAAGCTTTCCGCCAGGCCTAAAGGCACAGGCACGAGCGCAAATCCCAGGGACGTTATCTGACATTTGCCGATTAATAGATTGCGAAATAAAAAACCTCCTGATTAATGAGCTCAGAAGGTTTATCATTCTATTGAATTTGTATTATTTTCAAGCCATAAAGTTAGTTCTTTTTTTGATAACTGACCAGAAGATACCTGGATCATCATTTTATAGGCTTCTTTCTCAGAAGCTGTAATTTCTAGACCATTTTTTTGTAAAAAAGTATCCATAGCTACAAAAGCTATTCTTTTATTTCCATCAATAAATGGATGGTTATTACAAAGATGATAGCCATAAGCTGCTGCCATTTTTAACAATGAATCGTGCAAATATTCACCCTGGTAAGTTGCTTTAGGTTGTTCAAGAGCTGAATCTAATAAATTTTCATCTCTAATACCAAAACTACCACCATAAATTTTAACAAGTTGTTCATGGAAAAAAAGAATTATGTCTTTAGGTATAAATTTAATGTCATTCATTTAGCTAATTCCTTAAGAGTATTTTTATATTTTTGGTTAGTCTTATCAAAAGCTTTAGCCCATTCTTCAAATTCTGGATTAAAAGGGGTTACTGTAAAACCATCTTCATTTTCAATGATATGAAGTTCTTCCCCTTCTTTAAGATTATATTTTTCTTTAAGCTCTTTAGGAATAGTAAAGCCATAGCTGTTACCAACTTTTCTTAATTTTATAGTTTTCATAGTTTATCACCTCGACTATATTATAACATTTGTATTACTAAAAAGAAAGCAGGTAAAAGAAAAAGAATAAATAATTATATAAAGAGAAGTTCAAAAGAAGCAAACGATCAGATAACATGGGATTAGCGCCATTCCTTCTGTCATAAAGCTTGCAATAATAGCAGCAAGAAATATTGAAGCAAGCTTTACGCCAGTGCC
>NZ_QPJN01000030.1:0-30339 GCF_003338615.1 Halanaerobium sp. DL-01 | reverse complement strand
AAACGATCAGATAACATGGGATTAGCGCCATTCCTTCTGTCATAAAGCTTGCAATAATAGCAGCAAGAAATATTGAAGCAAGCTTTACGCCAGTGCCTGTGGAACCAAGCACGAACGCAAATCACAGTAACGTTATACGACATTAAGTCCTTGGTTTTATATTATTTGGTAACATAATTTAATTTGTGTTATTATTATTATAATATCATATAAAAAACGGAGGTTATAATAATGTCCCAATATACGGTTATTACTGGTGATGTAATCAAATCAAGAAATTATAATAATATAAATAAAATACTAAACGAAAGACTCAAAAATATTAAATATCCAGAGAACACGCTTGTTCCATTAAAAATCTCAAGAGGAGATGAAATTCAGGCTGTTTTTAAAGGACATATGTCATTTCCTAAATTTATAAGGCAAATAAGATATAAATTATTAAATTTAGATATACGTTTTGGAATAGGATTTGGAAATATTGATGAAAAAAGTGATGAAATAAGTTCCTGGAGTATGAATGGACCTGCATTTTATTATGCAAGAGAAGCTTTGGAGAGCATTGAAAAAGATAATATATATAAGACAAGATTTAAAAGTAATAACCAAATTGATGAAGCAATAAATACCATACTATATTTGATTGATACTTTTCAATCAGACTGGACAGATTCCCAATGGGAAGCTATATATTATTATGAAGAAAAGGGTACATATAAAGAAGCTGCTCAGGAATTAAATATTGCTTTTCAAAATGTAGAAAAAAGATGTAGGGCTGCTAAATGGAAAGAAATTAATTTTGCTGAAAGAAGTGTTAATAAAATAATAAAAAAATTTATACTGTCAGAAGGTGATTAACAAATGAATTTACTTTTATTAGGAATAATTTCTCATTTAATGAGCGATTTTATGTTCCAGTCAAATAAAGTTGTAAACTTGAAGATAGATAAAAATATAAAAGGATATTTTATTCATAGTCTTATAGTATTTACCTTTACTTTTTGTTTGACACTATTTTATGGTATTAATATTGCCTTTAGATTTGCTTTGATTATAAGTATTTCACATATTGTTTTAGATTACATAAAAGGGAAAATATCTATATGTTCTCCAAAAATAGAATTAGCCACTTTTATTACTGATCAATTGTTACATTTTCTTATCATATTTTTTGTTTGGAAACGTTTTATAAATCATCTTACGATACCTGTTTTCACAGCGTCAAATTCATTTGATTCGAATTTATTTAATTTTGATACAAGCATAAAGGAAGTATTAATATTAGTAATCGTTTATTTGATAGTTTTATTTGCAGGCGCAGTTTTGTTAGAGAAAATATTAAATATAATAGATATACAGATTGATAACCAGTCAGAAGGAATAAGTATGGGTAAATATATTGGAATTATTGAAAGAGCATTAATATTAACGTTAGTTACATTTGGTTCGACTTCATCTATTGGAATAATTTTTACTGCAAAATCTATTGCACGATTTAAAAAGTTTGATGATAAAAAACATTTTGTCGAATATTATCTTCTGGGTACTTTATCCAGTATATTTATTGCTTTAATAGGAGGATTATTTTTAAAAAATTTATTTAATTAAATTATTTCACCGTATATAAGGTGTATTATTAAAATTCACCGTTAAAAGGGTGAAAATCATTATTTCACCTAATATAGGGTGAAGTCGGATTTAACGTCGTATAACACAGTGTTCCCGTGGACGCCCACAGAACGGGCCACCCGTTTAGGACATGCCTTCTGTTACGGTATTTGCGAGAGTTACTGATGAATTTAACCGGTAGCAAATATCAGACAAACATCGTAACAGGCCCGAGCGAGGCACAGGCACGTCGGGAATACTCGGGACGTTATCTGATATTGAGCTAACCAATAATGCTTATCTATAATAAAAATTTATATTTTCGTTTACCATGTATGATTCTTCTGATTTCAACAATTTTATCTTTTTCAAATACTACATAAAACACAAGATAACTTCCTATAACAAGTATCTGGTAGCCTTTATAAATTAAATTTTCATCGTCTGGCTTTTTACCTTTGTAAGGAAAATCTTTTAACTGTGATATATTTTCATCAATCTTGTCTAAAAAGTTTAATGCTGCCTCAGGAACTTCTATTTGTATATATGAAATAATTTCATTAAGATCCTTTTTGGCAGCTGGAAGATAGATAACTTCATATTTTTGTGAACTACTCATTTAATTTCTTCCTCATTTGCTTCATTAAATCATCATGGGAAGTAGTAGGAGCATTATTTTCACTTTCTTTTTCAGCTTCTCCTAATTTTTTATAAAGTTCTAAAAGTGCCTGTTGCTTTTCAAATTGAGCAATACTCATAACAACCATATCACCACGACCATTTTTCGTTAAAAAAACAGGTTCTCCATTTTCATGACAAACTTCGGATATTTCTTTAAAGTTATTTCTTAAGTCAGAAACAGGTCTAATAGTTGGCATAAAATCATCCCCTTTCTTGTTTTTATATCAATATTATATCATAATTATGATAATAAATACATAATATAATGATAAATAGCTAAAAAAATAATAATTTGCAGGGATTATTTTCTTTAGCTTTAATTTTATTATAATGACTTTTTTAAAATAAAAATATAATCGCTCAACGATCAGATAACATGGGATTAGCGCCATTCCTTCTGTCATAAAGCTTGCAATAATAGCAGCAAGAAATATTGAAGCAAGCTTTACGCCAGTGCCTGCGGAACCAAGCACGAACGCAAATCACAGTAACGTTACATGAAATCCCTAGTTGTTTTTTGAAAAAATAGCTAGAAATTCCGTTGGACTTAAAGATTTTACATTACCTTTTTTAAAATCATCGAGATTTCTGGTTATTATATAATCGATTTCATTTTCATAAGAACTAACATCTATAACAGCATCTTCAAAATCGTTAATTTCTGAATTTAAAGATTTTCTTAGTATAGTTTCAGTTATAGGAATTAATTTAAACATGTCTAAGAACTCATTTAATACAAATTTCACTTTCTGTGAATCACTATAATTTTTCATTAAAAAATAAGCCAAAGTTGTAATTTCATGAGCACATAAATATCCCTGAATCTTATTTGCATTACACAATTCAATTATTTGAGCAGCTTGTTTATGCTTATTACGTTTGTTTAGAAAATCAAGGAGAACATTTATATCAATTGTAATTTTTTTCATGAAAAACTCTCCTTAAATCTTTTTTATCAGGAATAGGTTTATTTTCAAAAGTACCATAAAGTTTTTCTATTCTTTTTTGCAGTTTTTGTTCTTCAAAATCTTGTTCCTTGTTCTTTTTTAGTTCAATAAGATATTCTTCAACAATATGTGAGATGGATTGATGAGTTTCTTTTGAAAAATCATGAGCAAATTCAATAAGATCATCATTAATACTTAAAGTTAATTTCTTTTTCATTAAAATCACCTCTTTACGTAATTAATTATATCATAACACGTAATAGAGGTCAACTTTATAACCGGGACTTCATATAACATGGGATTGGCGCCATGCCTTCTGTCATAAAGCTTGCAGGTTAACCAATAACGGATATGAAAACGCAAACTTTACGCCAGTTCCTGCGGAAACAGGCACGAGCGCAAATCCCAGGGACGTTATGTGACATATCATAAATCAAATAAACTCTTTTTTATTTTCATAAAATATATATTTGAAAATAATTGCAATATAAAGCGAATTATATTATAATAAAATGTATAAAATGAAAATAAAAGAGAGGATGATCTAAATGAAACCTTTTAAACCATTTGAATTACCAATAGAAGAACAAATAAATCCTATGGAATTTTATAATGAACTAATTAATGCAAGCACAAATGTAGGTAAATATCAGGTTATGTTAAAAAAATCTAAAGTTAATGAGTATTTTCTTATTACTCCCTTTAGTTTACAGGAAGCTGTACAGTCCAGCAAAATCGAAGGTACACAAGTAACTTTTGATGAAGTTTTAGAATTTGATATTGATAAAAATGAAAAAAACAATAATGCTCAGGAAGTTTTGAATTATTATGATGCATTAAACTATGGTGAGAATGCTTTAGAAAAATATCCTATATCAACACGTCTATTCAAAAAATTACATGAAATTTTAATGAGTAATGGTGTTAGAGGTCAAAATAGAGCTCCTGGAGAATATCGTTCTATTCAAAATTTCATAGGCCCAGAAGGATGTACTTTAAAAACAGCTACTTTTGTGCCACCTCAGCCACAATTAGTCGATTCCTATATGTCTAACCTAGAAAATTATATTAATAATCCCAATGATAATTTACAATCTTTAGTCAGGATAGCAATAATACATGCTCAATTTGAAACCATTCATCCATTTTTAGATGGTAATGGTAGAATTGGTCGTATATTAATCCCGCTGTATTTATATGATGTAAATCTCATAAATTCTCCCAATTTATTTATCAGTGAAGTATTAGAAAAAGATAAGCACAAATACTATAGATTGCTGAATGGAACAAGAAAAGAGGGTAATGGTTGGAATGAATGGATTAAATTCTTCCTGCAAAGTGTAAACAAACAAGTACTCAAAAATATTGATCTAATTGAAGAAATTGATAATCTATATGAAAGAGATTTAGAAAATGCAATGAATTTAATAAATAGTACTAATGTAGTAGATCTAATTAAAGCGATGTTTCAAAAGCCTATATTTAATGTGAAAACAATTAGTTCTTTAACAGGGATACCTGATACAACTTGTAGAAGATATCTTAATACTCTTGAGGAAGAGAAGGTAATATTTTCAGATAATAAAATGAGAAATAGAAAATATTATTACTATAATTTACTTGATTTATTAAGATAAAAACCATGATACGTCACATAACATGGGATTGCCGTTAGGCTAAAGAACAAGCCTACCCTTCGGGACATGCCTTCTGGCACAAAGCTTGCAATAATAGCAGCAAGAAATATAAAGGCAAACTTTGTGCCAGGTCCTACGGACACGAGCACGTCGGGAACCCTCGAAACGTTATGTGACATTGAGCTAACTGAAAATATTATTTTATAATAAAAATTTATATTTTCGTTTACCATGTATGATTCTTCTGATTTCAACAATTTTTTCTTTTTCAAAAACTACATAAAAAACAAGATAACTTCCTATAACGAGTATCTGGTATCTTTTAGAATTTAAATTTTCATCGTCTGGCTTTTTCCCTTTGTAAGGAAAATCTTTTAGCTGTGATATATTTTCATCAATCTTGTCCAAAAAATTTAATGCTGCCTCATGAGCTTCTATTTGTATATATGAAATAATTTCATTAAGATCCTTTTTGGCAGCTGGAAGATAAATAACTTCATATTTTTGTGAACTACTCATTTAATTTCTTCCTCATTTGTTTCATTAAATCATCATGGGAAGTAGTAGGAGCATTATTTTCACTTTCTTTTTCAGCTTCTCCTAATTTTTTATAAAGTTCTAAAAGTGCCTGCTGTTTTTCAAATTGAGCAATACTCATAACAACCATATCTCCACGACCATTTTTCGTTAAAAAAACAGGTTCACCATTTTCATGACATACTTCAGATATTTCTTTAAAGTTATTTCTTAAATCAGAAACAGGTCTAATAGTTGGCATAAAATCATCACCTTTCTTGTTTTGATATCAATATTATATCATAATTATGATAACAAATACATAATATAATGATAAATTGATAAAAAATTAATAATTTACAGGAGTTATTTTCTTTAGCTTTAATTTTATTATAATGACTTTTTTAAAAATATAATCACTCAACGATCACATAACATGGGATTGGCGTCATGCCTTCTGTCATAAAGCTTGCGGATTAACCAATTACGGGTATGAAAACGCAAGCTTTACGCCAGTTCCTGGCGGAAACAGGTACATCGCAAAACCCAGAGACGTTATCTGAAATATTATGATTAGTTTTTAATATCAACTATGATTCATAGCCTTTTGTGTTGGTTGAAACATAAATAATATACATGCTATATGCAAAATTTCTCACTAAAATCATACACATAATTTACTTAATGTGTTATAATAATAAGTAAAGAATGTAAAGAAAGTAAAAGGGGGAAATAAATATGGAACTTGCTAGAATCTCTTCAAAAGGTCAGATTACTATACCAATTGAAATTAGAAAGAAATTGAATTTAAAAGAAGGAGATAAAGTATTATTTGTTGAGGAAGGCGAGAATATTTTTGTTTTAAATGCTTCATTAGTTGCTTTAAAAGAAATACAACAAAACATGAAAGGCGAAGCAGAAAAACAAGGATTTAATTCAGAGGAAGATGTAAACAAATTTGTAGAAGAAATAAGAGAAGAGAAATTGGAGGATAAATATGAGAGTGATGATTGATACAAATATATTTATTTCTTCTATTTTATTTCCAAATTCATTACCAGCTAGATTAGTAGAAGATGTATTATATAAACATAATCTTGTTCTATGTTCTCAAATTATTGAAGAACTTCATGAGGTTTTTAATAGAAAATTTAATAATAAGATTAAAGATCTTGAGAGATTTTTGTCTTGCTTAAGTTATGAATTAGTATATACACCATTAAAAATAAATAAAGACAATTATCCTGAAATTAGACACGAAAAAGACTTACCGATATTAGTATCTGCTATTTTATCAGATATTGATTGTTTTGTTACAGGCGACAAGGATTTTTTTGATGTTGAAATTGAGAGACCTGAAATAGTTTCGGCGAAGAAATTTTTAAAGAGTTCAAAATAAAGTTTATAAGTTTAAGAACGCATAATACAGCAGCTAACAGAGTATTCCTGTTACGCCAAAAACCGGCTACCCTTCGGGACATGCTCTCTGTCATGCTTTTGCAAAAACAAGCAAAAGTCACGCCAGGCCTTCGGCACGAGCATGTGGGGAACACCAGGGACGTTATACGGCATTGGGCTAAGTAATTACTGCTACTGGAACATCAATACTTTTAGCTGCTCTAACTAATCTTTTATCTAAAGTTACTAAAGCAGCATTTTTACGCCTGCTTGTAACTAAATACACAGCGTCATAAGTAGGATGACTTATCTTGCATGAAAGTGGCAAAGCTTCTTCAAAAATGTCTTTGGCATCAATAAACTGATCTACCATTTTATAAAGATATTCAATTTTTCTCATAATATCTTCTTTGCTATAATCTTGATATTCATGATATTTCCACAATGTATTACTAGCTTCATAAATAAAAAGAGAAGGAGCAATTACCCAGTCTGCCTCATTTAATATATTTATGATTTCTTGTTGTCTTTTACCACCCATCACTATTTCAACAGCTGCACTTACATCAATTGTAATTCTCATCTTTCACGATCCTCTCTAACTAATTTTACAGGATCTAATATTTCTTCATCTTTCTGTTCTTGACTGGTTTCTTCCTGTATTTTTTTTAAAAGTTGTTGACGACGTTTTTTGTTTTCTTTTTCTATATTTAAAGCTTTTTCCAATAAAACTATTGTTTCCTGGGTAATACTCCTTCTGTCGGCTTCAGCTAATTGGACAATTTCTTGATAAAGATGTTCTGGTAAATCTCTCACTTGTAAAGATGGCATAATAAAAACCCCTTTCACCTAATAATTAATCTTTTATTCTATTTATATTATATCATTATATTATATCACTTAATATCATTGCATGCAATATGCATGTATAATGTTTATGACATTTATGCAGGTACTTTTTTCTATTAAAAGAATTATATTATTAATGTTCTTATTATTAATGTTCTTAATTAATAAAGATAAGAGCAGAGCCCAACAGTCGTATAACATGGGATTGGTGTCATGTCTTCTGTCATAATGCATGCAATTTTTTGCATGCATTTTTTTGCATATATGAATATTTTTGCATGATTAAATAATCTGATTAATCTTAATCAATATATTTTTTTTAATAATTTAATCTAAATATTAGTTATTATTACCTGATTATCCAATAAAGATATTTTTATAAAAAATTATATATTTAAAAGAATGAAATTTGGAATATATAATGCATAATATATAATGCATTATAATATACAATGCATTATATTAATTTAGGTGCAGTTTAACTACATTTATTTTATCTTTTCCATTTTTTGAAAACCTTGAATCTAGAGGATTCTCGGCTAAAAGAAAAAAACAGTAAAATAGAATTTAATGGTAAAATATTAGTTTTTCATTTTGTTTTGTTTTTTGAAAATATATGATTATTTTATTTACGTCTTATATACTCTAAAATTGGACGTACTGTTCCCGAAAGTTTGAAAAGAAAATAGGGGTAAAAGCCCTTATATATAAAGGTTAATTAAGCCGAGAATCCTGTTTAAAACAGGGGGTGAGAAAAAAGAAGACTGCAAATTAAAATTCACATACTATTATTTGTTTTTAAATAACAAAAGGAGGATAAGTATGTCAGATAATGATATTAAAGGGTTAGATCCTAATGCATATGAAGAAATTCCTGGTGAAGAATATCAACCTTATGTTGCTGCAGAAACAGTCATGCCGGAATTTACTATTACTTCGATTATCCTCGGTATAATTATGACTATAATATTCGGTGCAGCAAATGCCTATCTCGGACTAAAAGTAGGTATGACTGTCAGTGCTTCTGTTCCAGCAGCTGTTATTTCGATGGGTGTCATTAGAGGTATTCTCAAAAGAGATTCTATACTTGAAAATAATATGGTCCAGACAATAAGTTCAGCGGGTGAATCAGTAGCAGCTGGTGTTATTTTTACTATACCAGCACTTATTATCTGGGGGGTAGATCCAAGTATATTTAAAATGTTCCTCCTTGCTCTGTTAGGAGGTTTGGTTGGAGTTTTGTTCATGATTCCACTCCGCAAACATTTAATTGTAGGGGAACATGGTAGACTACCTTATCCAGAAGGAACTGCTTGTGCAGAAGTTCTTGTTGCTGGTGAAAAGGGTGGAGTTGGTGCTAAAACAGTTTTTACTGGATTAGGTGTTGGTGCTTTATATAAAATTCTGGGTGAGGCAAAAGGATTTAATATCTGGCCAACAAGAGTAGAATGGGGTATCCCAGGGATCGAAGGTGCAGCTATAGGTATGGATATATTACCTGCTCTTCTTGGTGTGGGTTTTATCATTGGTCCCAGAATTTCTGCTCTTATGTTTTCCGGTGGTGTTATGGGTTGGCTTGTTTTCATTCCACTAATGACCTTGATCGGTAAATCTGGTACTCCAATTTATCCAGCCAATGTACCTATTTCTGAATTGGGTTATTGGGGTATCTGGGATAATTATATAAGATATATAGGTGCAGGTGCTGTTGCTTTAGGTGGTATTATTAGTCTAATTAAAGCTCTACCTACTATCTGGGATTCATTTAAAGCAGCACTATCTGGTCTGACTAAAAATGTAGATATTAAAAGCAACCGGACAAGTGAGGATTTACCTCTTAAATGGGTCCTATCTATTGCTGTAGCTATAATTATATTAATTGCCGTAATGCCACAAATACCGGTAGGTATCTGGGGAGCAATTTTTGTACTTATTTTTGGTTTCTTTTTTGTAACTGTATCATCTAGAATTGTTGGTATAGTAGGTAGTTCTTCCAACCCTGCTTCAGGTATGACAATTGCTACACTGCTTTTTACCACAGCTCTTTTTAAAGCTCTCGGCTGGAGTGGTGAAAGTGGTATGATTGCTGCCTTAAGTGTAGGAGCAATTGTATGTATTGCTATTGCAGTAGCCGGTGATACTTCTCAGGACTTAAAAACGGGTTTTCTTGTTGGTGCTACTCCACGAAAACAACAGCTGGGAGAAATGCTCGGCGTTTTAATTTCAGCTTTAGTTATTGGCTTTGTTCTTCTGCTTTTACATGAAGCATATACTATCGGCTCAAAAGATCTTGCTGCACCACAGGCAACTTTGATGTCAATGGTTGTTGAGGGAGTTATGAAGGGAACATTACCATGGACATTTATTTTTATTGGAGCTTTTTCAGCAGTTATTGTTGAATTATTTGGAATAAGATCATTACCATTTGCAGTAGGTCTTTACCTACCAATTCACCTTTCAGCACCAATTATCATAGGTGGTTTAATTAAAGGTATTCTCAATAAACAAAAAGATAAAAATCAGGAATCATTTGAACGAAGGCGAGAAAAGGGAGTACTATATGCTTCTGGTTTAATTGCAGGTGATGCTGTAATGGGAGTTGTCCTGGCTATATTTGCTTATTTTAAACTCAGTTTTGGATTTAGAGAAACTCCTCTTGGACCTATCTGGGGTTTAATTTTCTTTGCCAGTCTTGTCATTACTTTAATATATAATTCAATTTTAAGCAAAAATAATTCTAGTTCTATTAATGAGTAAATAATAAAATGTTCTGTTAATTCTTAACAGTTCATTCTATATTTATCAAAGTTTATATCTGACTGAGGTGGTTATAATATGGCTAAATTATTTAATAAAAAAGCAAAAGGCAACTTATATGAAATGATTCCCCAAAAAAAAGAAAATATTGAATGGAAAAAAGATTATAATAATGAACTAACTTTAATTATAAAAAGAACTAAGTGGATAGATAGATTATTTCAAAAAATTTTTAATACTCCTAAACAAACCACTCTTGAACTTGATGCTCTTGGTAGTTTTGTCTGGAAACAATGTGATGGTCATAAAACAATTGCTCAAATTGCTAAAAAATTGAGAAAAGAATATCCTCAAAAATCTTCCCCGGTTGAAAGTAGACTGATTACCTTTATAAGAATTTTAAAAAATAATGGACTAATAAAATTATATCCAGGCAAATAATCAAATGGGGTGATTATAAGTGATAAAAATAATACTTGGAATATTATTATTCGCAATAGCTACTGCTATTATATATGCCTGGGGATATGTAAACTCTCAGCGAAATTCACAAAAATTGCAGTATAAATTTAAAAATTTAGTTAAAAATAAAATTATTGCTATTTTAAAGAATAATAATAAAGTAGAAAGAAAAAAGCTAGAATCAGCTATTGAAGGCCTGGAAGTAAAAGGTGGTTTTTTTTCAGGAATAAGCTATAAAGTAACAGATCCCGAAAAAATACTTGAATCTATTTTGTATGAATTAGAAAGAAAAAACATTATTAAAATCATTGCTATAGAAAGAAAAGTGATTAAATATAAATTTTTAAGTAAGAGCTTGCTTTAATCAACTATAATGTTTCTAAGCCCGTCAAAGATATTTACAAAATTTTTTTAATAGTATGGTAGATAGTTTGTGAGTTATTTGATATACTATTTATGCGGCTGATTTCCTTTCTTGGGTATTTATTTTTCATCAAAGATATTATATCAAAGAAGGAGATTAGCCGCATTTTTTATTTAGTTTTCTTGTAAAGTGGTGCTTAATATATATAAGTAGTAATAATTAGTAGATACTAATCTAGAGGTGAAACATGTTTAATATAACTAAAATGCTGACAGAATTTAATACTTATGGGGATCAGCTTCGCTATGATAAAGACTGCAGTAAATCCCCAATTGGTACCCGGCCTGGCCTGGGGCCTGTTGCTGCCTGGAATATTAATTCACAGTGTAATTTAAATTGCAAACACTGTTATTCAAATTCTACTGCAGTCAAAAAGGATGAAACTTTAAATACAAAAGAGGCCTTTTCTTTAATCGATCAGCTGGCCGATTTTAAAGTCCCAGTTTTACTTTTATCAGGCGGAGAACCACTTTTAAGACCTGATTTATTTAAATTGATTAAAAAGGCTAAAAGCAGAAATTTAAGGGTTGTAATTTCTACCAATGGAACTCTGCTGACAGAAAAGATGGTTAAGGAATTAAAATCTCTGGGAGTCAGCTATGTCGGGATCAGTCTTGATGGTCTAGAAGCTGTCAATGATCAATTTCGCGGCAAAAACGGAGCCTTTAACGCTGCTTTAGATGGAATTCGCAACTGCCAGAAACATGAGCAAAAAGTTGGACTTCGTTTCACC
Organism: Halanaerobium sp. DL-01; assembly: GCF_003338615.1. Taxonomy (NCBI): domain Bacteria; kingdom Bacillati; phylum Bacillota; class Clostridia; order Halanaerobiales; family Halanaerobiaceae; genus Halanaerobium; species Halanaerobium sp. DL-01. The sequence continues at coordinate 18,327 of NZ_QPJN01000030.1, read as the reverse complement.
ATTAATCAGGATAATTATCAGCAAATTGATGAGCTTTTTCAGCTGATTGAAAAGGAGAATATTCCCCGCATCTGTTTTTATCATCTGGTTTATTCAGGGCGTGGAGAAAATATTAAAGAAGCTGAATTGAATAACCTGGACAAAAAGATGACAATCGATAAAATTATTGACTGGACTCAGTATTTTATAGATCAGGGAGATCCCAGAGAAATATTAACAGTTGATAATCATGCTGATGGGGCCTACCTATATTTAAAAACTAAGGAAAATGACCCGGAGAGGGCTGAATATATCTACAGCCAGCTTTTAAAAAGTGGAGGTAACCGCAGCGGCAGTGCAATTGCCAATATTGATCATAAGGGAGATGTTTTTGCAGATCAATTTAGCCGTTTTAGAACACTGGGTAATATTAGAGAAAATAAATTTTCTGAGATCTGGCAGGATCAGAATAATGAATTTCTAAATAAAATGAGAAACAGAAAAGAACATCTTAAGGGTCGCTGTGCAGACTGCAGGTTTTTAGAAATCTGTAATGGTAATTTGAGAGCCCGGGCTTTTGCAGCTGATGATTTATGGGGAGCCGATCCCGGCTGTTATTTAAGTAAAAAAGAAATCGGAGGAGATTTATAGATGAATATAATATCCTGGAATTCTACAAATCAATGTCATTTAAGCTGTCCTCACTGCTATCGTGATGCAGGAAGTGATATGGGGAAAGAATTAAATACCGCTGAAGCAAAAAGAATGCTGGATCAGATTAAAGCAGCTAATTTTCAGCTGATGATTTTTTCTGGTGGTGAACCACTCTTAAGGAATGATATTTTTGAGTTAATGGCTTATGCTTCAAAAATTGGACTTCGACCTGTACTGGGAACAGGTGGGGGCTTAATTGATGCTGCAGCTGCTCTTAAATTAAAAGAGGCTGGTGTTCTAGCAGCAGGTATAAGTTTAGATAGTGTAAATCCGGAAAAACATGATCAATTCAGGGGAGCAGAAGGACTTTTTGTCAGGGTGGAAAATGCCTTTCGGGAACTTAAAAAAGTAGGTATTCCTTTTCAGATTCACATGACTGTTATGGATTGGAATCTGGGCGAGTTAGAATCTGTAATAGATTATTCAGCTCAAATTGGAGCCAAAGCAGCTCATATTTTCTTTATGGTTCCCACAGGAAGAGCAGCTTATATAGAAGAGAGTGCGATTTCTAAAAAAGAATATCAGCTGGCAGTAGAGAGAATTATGAGAAAATCGGAAGAGGTAGAGATTGAGGTTAAACCTGTCTGTGCTCCTCAATTTATTGCCACAGCTGATCAGCTTAATATTAACTCCCGCTTTAAAAACGGCTGTCTGGCAGGAGTAAGTTATTGTATTGTTAATCCTGTAGGAGATGTTCAGCCCTGTGCCTATCTTGATTTAAAAGTAGGAAATGTTAAAGAAGAAAGTTTTAAATCTATCTGGGAAAATAGTAAAATTTTAAATGAGATGAGAACTTTAGACTGGGAAGGAAAATGCGGCAGCTGCAAATATGGCAGCAGCTGTAGAGGATGTAGAGCCAGAGCTTATTATTACAGTGGTGACTACATGAAAGCAGATCCATTCTGCTCAATAGAAAATACTGATCTGTAGTTCTGTGATATAATCAGATTCAGATAGTAGAAAAAAGAGAAGCAGCAGCTTTAATGGATAAATATGATGATCGAGATTTTCTTTTAGATATTTATGCTGCTCAGGCAGAAGAACTTGCAGAAAAGGCTAAAATAAGAGATAATGTAGATGAGTTCAATTTAGATGATGCTTTTGAAATAATAAATGAACATTTTGTAGAAAGAATGCCCTGTGATCGCTTATCAGGAGCAGTTAAAGAAGAAGGAAAGATAATCTGGCAACATCAGAGCCGTCTGCATCAGGAATTCTGGCAGCAGACCGGGATTGAGCTGGAGTTAATGTATCAGCTTTATTCGAAATGGCTGGAAGTATTTATAGAAAATCTAAACCCCGCCTTTACTCATACAAGAGAGATAGAAAATGATTATTATAATGATATCTTTTTTAATGAAGCATAATCTATAAATTCATTTTAAATATTTTAATTAATAATTATTGAGCTCAGTTTATAAAATCACAGGCTGAGCTTATTTTATTTAGGAGCTGTTTTTATGGAAAAAATTGACAACAAAATTTTAGATAGTCTGCAGACCGGTTTAAAATTAGAAGCCTCACCTTTTCAAAAAATAGCAGCAGAATTGGGAATAGAGGCAGAGGAACTGCTGCAGCGAATTAAAAAGCTTAAAAAAGAAGGTTATATTCGTCGCCTGGGAGGAGTTTTTAGATCTTCAAGATTGGGTTATAAAAGTACTCTTATAGCCTTAGAAGTGGAGGAAGCAAACTTTTATCAGGCAGCTGAAATTATCAATCAGCACTCAGGTGTAACTCACAATTATCGCAGAGATCATCAATTAAATCTCTGGTTTACCCTCTCAACTACCAGTGAACTTGAGCGAGAGAATTTTCTGGCACAAATTAAAGCTTTACCAGGAGTAAAAAAACTCTATCAGCTGCCAAAAGAGAAATTTTTTAAGTTAAATGTATTTTTTAAAATGGAAGAGGAAGCCGGTGATGATCATGAATAATATTTCTGATAAAAAATTTGGAGAAATCGTGGATGAGCTAGATAAAAAGATTATTAAGGCTTTAGAAACTGATATACCGCTGACCTTAAATCCCTATCAGAAAATTGCTGAAGATTTAAACATTGATCGGGCTGAACTATTAACAAGACTGCAGAAACTTAAAGACAGAAAAATTTTGAAAAGAATTTCTGCTATTTTACACCACAGGGACTCCGGTTATCAGGCAAATGGAATGTTTGTCTGCCATTTTAGTAAGCGGGAGATTGATGAGCTGGGAAAGGAAATTTCTGAACTGGAAGCAGTGAGCCACTGTTATCAGCGCCAGACTTATCAAAACTGGCCCTATAATTTTTATGCGATGATGCACGCTAAAAATAAAGAAGAACTGGAAAAGAAGGTTAATCAGCTGGTTGAAAAGTATAAGATCGAAGATTATCAAATTTTATATTCGACGGAAGAATTAAAGAAAACCAGTATGAAGTATTTTGACTGTGATGTAAAATAAGTTTTGTAGATTCATTTGGCTTTGATTTTGGCTATTAAAATTAAGGTTGATAATATATAGGTACTCTGCGTGGCTTTTAGATAATATGCATGTCTGGGAACAGGTAATAAAAGATAATCTGGAAGAATAAATAAAAACCGCTCTTAAAGATTAGAGGCTAGATAAAGCCTGTAGTCTTGAGAGCAGTTTAATTTGTTTTATTTATCAAATTTATTTTTTGTTACATTCTATCTATTTTAATTTTTTAGACATTGTAACTTTTAAGGTTTTTGCGGAAGTTTTCTGTTAAGTCTTCCATCTGTTCAATATAACCTGTCATTTCTTTAATTTTTTCAGAATAATTATTAACACTGGCACTCATTTCTTCACTGGAAGCTGAATTTTCCTGAGCAATTGCAGCCAGATTATTAAAGTTTTCAATGACTTCTCTAATTTTCTTTGTCTCAGTATTTAAGCTGCTTACTATATTGACAACCTGATTAGTAGCAGATTCAATATCATTAGTAGCACTATTACTTGATTCAGCAACTTCCTCTAGAGCTTGATTACTTGCCTCAAGATTGGTAAACTGCTCACTGATACTGGAGCTAAGAGTTTCAACATGTTCGGTAAACTCTCCCAGATTTTTTCTGATTGTTTCTACTGCCTGCTGAGATTCTTCGGCAAGTTCCCTTACTTCTTCTGCAACTACTGTAAAACCGCGGCCGTTATCAGAAGAGCGGGCAGCTTCAATAGAAGCATTGAGTGAAAGTAAATTAGTCTGACCGGCAATATCTTCAACTGTATCTACAATTTCCATGATTGTCTCTATTTTTTCCGAAAGCTGTTTTCCTAACTGATTAACATTGGCAAATGCTTCTCGAACTCCACTGATTCTCTGATTAACATCAACAACAGCCTGAGTGGAAGAACGAATATTTTTAACAGCATTTTCTAAGTTTTCACGGCTTTCCTGACCGGCTTCAACCAAATTTTCAATTTCTTCAACATTTTGATTGACGATATAAGCTGATTCTTCAGTTTCCTGGGCCTGAGCCTGAGCTCCTTGTGCAACTTCATCTACAACAGTTGAAATACTGTCAGAAACTTCTTCCATATCTTCTGCCAGCTCAACAAAATCTTTAGTAAAGTTATGCATATCATCTGTTCCACCTTTTAAGAAAAGAATATCTTCTCTTAATTTGGCTTTTATTTGACGCAGTTTATTAAATAAATTTTCAAAATCATCAGCGGTTTTTAGTCTATTTTCATCATCAAGATTTAATACTTCTATTTTACTTAACTCATCATCAATTACTTTAATCGGGGACATTAAAAGTCTGCTGATTAGGGCTAAAATAATAGCCAGTCCGGCGGCTGCACCCAGGTTAATTGTCCAACCTGCTGAAAACTGTGGTAGAGATGTTAAGGCAAGGCTTAAAACAAAGGCAGTAAGCCCCATTTTAGCAGGAATACTTTTAAATATGCCCAGTCCCAGAATTTTAGAGAATAAGTATTTTTTTTCATTTCTAAATGATTTTTCAAAGCTAATATGTATAGTTAAGAAATTTCGTCCATCATCCAGGGTTCCTCTATCAATTTCTTCAACTTCAATAGGAGTTTTAAAAAATGAAGAACTGCCCTCTAAAAGCCCTAAAAAATAATCGTACATTCCTCTTTTAGACTTATATGTCATTTCTATTTTATGGCCATTTAATTCTTTTGCCCGCAGGCGAGGAGGATTGGCTCCTGGAATCATTTCTGTTAACTGCAGATGTACGGTGTCCATCAACATTAAAAAGTTTTTTAAAGTACGATTGCTGAAATATGATGGAAACCAGTTTGAAAAAGTTTCAATATTTTTCTTCCCCATATCATGCCAGATTTCACCAGGCTTTTTACCTACCTCCTGTCCTATATATTTCATTAAATCCTTTGTTTTTTGATCTTCAATTGTTGTCATTGGTGTGATAATCAAATCCTCTTTAAATCCCGCTTTCTTTTTTGCTCTGCTGACTACTTCCTCTCCATAAGTTTTGGTAAGAGTTTTAAGCCAGGTCGAAACGACTGTTCCCTTCATATACTTCCCCCCAGTAATAATTTTAATTTCAAAATTTCAATAGAATTTTTTTCCTTTATCTTAAAACATAGTTTAAATAAAAATAGCTCAATAAATTAAGCTATATTAATAATAATTATTCGCGATTAAGGGAATAATACCTGCTTTAGAAGCAAAAAAATTTTAGGTACCTCCATTTGGGTACCAGGTACAAAATGGCCTTTTGGTACCAGGTACAGAAGACTGGTTTTGTACCTGGTACAGAAGGCAAGGCAGAAGGTGTTCGGATTCAGGTAAAAAAATACTTTCTTTTTGTGGTAAAATATAATATAATTAAACTAAAATGGGGAAGTTATAAATAAATATAAAAGCAAAACAGTTGAAAGGCTGTGACGCAAAAACATAAGTCTAAGGGGAAACCTATGATAGTTATGTTTACCTCAGGTGGGAAATTGCCGAAGTGATTATGCTAATGGCAATTTTTTTATTTTATAAACTATAGTTTATAAAAGATTAAAATTAAATTAGAAAAGTGCAGGGAAAATTAATATTCTGTTGAATTTTGTTATAACAGCAAAATAATTTACAAATTATTTCAAAAATCGATAAAAAATTTTATTGTGGGGTGATAATTTGGCTTTCGGAAACCGCAAAAAAATAGGAGAACTTTTATTAGACCATGAATATATAAATAGAGAACAGTTAGATTTAGCTTTAGAAAAGATGGAGAACACTGACAAAAAAATTGGGGAAGTTTTAGTTGAATTGGGGTATATTCGGGAAGAAGATTTAATAGAAGTTTTGGAATTTCAAAGAGGAATTCCACATGCAGATTTGGATAAATATTTTTTTGATCCTTCTCTATCAGAATTAATTCCCGAAAATATGGCACGAAGATATTTAGCAGTTCCTATTGAAAAAAAAGGGGAAAGCAAATTAAAAGTTGTAATGGCAGATCCAACAGATCTGGTAGCTATAGATGATTTAGAAATGTTAAGCAATTTAACTATTGAACCACTTTATGGTGCTCCTAATCAAATTCGTTCAGCTATAAATAGGCTGTATGGTAGTGAAGATATAGACATTTCCAATATTTTCGAAGATTTTAATTTAGATGATGTAGAAGATGTATCTGACAACCAAAATGAAGAGATATATGAAGAAGCAGAGCTCAGAGAGATGGTTGATGAAGCACCAATAATAAAATTGGCAAATTATATTATTTCTAAAGCCTATCAAAAAGGTGCAAGTGATATTCATATTGAGCCTGAAGAAAATAATATTAGAGTTCGATTCAGAATTGATGGTGTTTTGAAAAAGGAAATGACAGCACCCAAATCTTCTCATAGAGCTTTAGTTTCCAGAATTAAGATTATTGCTAATCTAGATATTACCGAACATCGAGTACCCCAGGATGGCCGAATAAAGATGATTTTTAAAGGAGAAAATCTGGATATGCGTGTTTCTACTTTACCAACAATTAAAGGGGAAAAGGTAGTTATTCGTCTTTTAGCAAGAAATACGAACCTTCTAGATTTAGATAATTTAGGCTTATCAGATTATAATAGAGTTAAATTTGGAAATTTAATCAAAAAACCGAATGGTGTTCTATTATTAACTGGACCAACTGGGAGTGGAAAGTCAACAACTCTTTTTGCAGCTTTAAATGAACTTAATAGCCCTAAAATAAATATCGTTACAATTGAAGATCCAGTTGAATATCAAATTTCTGGTATTAATCAGGTTCAGGCTAAGGTAAAGGCAGGATTAACTTTTGCTAAAACACTTAGGTCAATTTTAAGACAGGATCCAGATATAATAATGATTGGAGAAATGCGAGATGAAGAAACTGCAGAAATAGCTGTCCGATCTGCTTTAACTGGGCATCTCGTTTTTAGTACTCTCCATACAAACGATGCCGTTAGTTCAATTACTAGATTGGTTGATATTGGGTTAGCACCATATCTTGTAGCTGCTTCTTTAAATGGTGTAGTAGCTCAGAGGCTTGTTAGAAGGCTCTGTCCCTATTGTAAAGAAAAAAGAAAATTGGATAAGCTTGATTTAAAATACCTGGGAGATCCTGAAATTGAAGAAGCATATTTTGCAGTCGGTTGTGAAAAGTGTAATAATACTGGCTATAATGGACGTTTAGCAATTCAGGAAATTTTTGAGGTAGATAATAGGGTAAAAGAAATGATAAGTGATAATATTTCTAAAGAAAAAATAAGTGAATATGCAAAAAACAATGGAATGATAACTTTAAAAGAAGATGGAATTACCAAAATTAAAGCAGGAGAAACAGATGTTTCTGAGGTTGAAAGAATTATATATTAACGATAGATTGGAGAGTGATGTGATTGGAATTTGAAGAGCTATTAAAAATAATATCTCAGGAAGATCAGATTTCTGATCTTCATTTAACAGTATTTTCTCCCCCTTATATTAGGAAAAATGGGAAGCTTAGACCCTATGATAAGTATAATAAAGAATTAAGTGTTGAAGATACTGAAAATTTAGCTAAAGAAATGATGAGTGATAAACAGTACAAAGAATTTAAGGAAAAAGGAGAGATTGATTTTTCATATAGAATTCCTGGTATATCTAGATTTAGAGTTAATGCTTATCATCAAAGAGGTAGTGTAGGAATTGCTTTAAGAATAATTCCCAATGAGGTACCTACAATTGACAGCATGAATCTTCCGGATGTATTTAAAAAGCTTGCCTATCAGCGAATGGGGCTTGTTTTGAGCACCGGACCTACTGGAAGCGGTAAATCTACAACCCAGGCAGCAATCATTAATGAGATCAATCAAAATCGTCAATCTCATATTATGACTTTAGAGGATCCAATAGAATATCTGCATAAACATAACAAAAGCCTGGTCCATCAGCGCGAAGTGGGCAGTGATACTAATAATTTTAAAAGAGGATTAAGAGCCTGTCTGCGTCAGGATCCAGATGTGATTTTGGTCGGTGAAATGCGAGACTTAGAAACCATCCAGATTGCACTGGAGGCAGCAGAAACTGGTCATTTAGTTCTGGCCACGCTGCACACTAATAGTGCTCCTGCTACTATTGATCGGATTATAGATGTTTTTCCATCAGGACAGCAGGGTCAGATTAAAATCCAGCTGGCTTCAGTATTAAGTGCGGTTATTGCTCAGCAGTTAATACCTACTAAGGATCAGAATGGCCGGGCGGCCGCTTTTGAGATTATGATGGCTACTTCGGCTATCAGAAATATAATTAGAGAAGGAAAGACAAATCAGATTTATTCTGCTATTCAGACAGGCGGCCGCTACAATATGGTTACTATGGATAATTCGCTTTTAAAATTATATCAGCGGGAAAAGATTTCTAAGGAATCAGTTTTACATCACTGTAATGATATTAAATATGTTAATGAAAACCTGCGGTAGTTTTATCTTCTAAGTTAAAGGAGGTGCAAAATGGCTCAACTTTATAGTTATAAGGCTCGTGGACAGTCAGGACAGGTTTTAAATGGAAATTTAGAAGCAGCAAGTAGAGAAGATGCCGCTAATCAGCTAAGAGAAAGAAATTTATATGCTGTATCTATTAAAGCAGTTGAAAGTGATAGAGAAAGAAAAGAATCAAGGCTGACAAGGGATATAAATTTATCTGAATTCAATATTTTTGGTGGTGGATATAAGATTTCGGAGCTTGCAAATTTTGCTCAGAGGCTTTCTGTTTTAATCACAGCCGGGATACCCATTGTCAGATCCATTACCATAATTAAAAAGCAGTCAAATTCTAAACATGAAAAAAATATGTTAGAAAAACTCTTATCCAGAGTTGAAGCCGGAGAGACATTATCTTCTGCTTTAAAAGAACATCCTAAATATTTTCCTAAATTATTTATTCATTTAATAAAAGCCGGGGAAACCGGTGGTGTTTTAGATGAAGTATTATCTGAATTAGTAGAGTATTATCGTGAGCGTGATAAAACTAATAAGCAGGTTAAATCTGCTCTTTATTATCCAATTGTGATAGTGATTGTTGCTGTTATAGCTGTATTTATATTGATTGGTTTTGTTCTGCCAAATATTTTAAAGATGCTGGTTAATTTTGGAGGGGAGATTCCTCTGCCAACAAAAATATTAATTTTTGTCAGTAATATTATTTCTTCTTACTGGTGGGCAATCTTAATTGTCTTATTAGCAGGGTTATTTTTACTGAGCACTTATATTAAAACTCCTAAAGGTAAATTAAATAAGGATAAGTTATTATTGAAAATTCCTGTTATAGGAGATTTGATTAGAAAAGTTGTAATAGCAAGATTTGCCAGCACTATGGCACTTTTAATTAAAAGTGGAGTTAATATAATCAATGCACTGCCTGTTATTGAAGAAGTTGTAAATAATGAAGTTTTTGCTGATATTTTATTAGAAACCAGAATGAGAGTTAGAGAGGGATCAACACTTTCGGAACCAATTCGTCAGAGCGGAGAGTTTCCACCAATGGTAGTCCAGATGCTAAAAGTTGGTGAAGAAAGTGGTAATATAGAGGATATGTTGAATAAAATATCCGATTATTATGACATGGAAGTTGCAAATGCAATTGAAGGCAGTATTTCTTTAATTGAGCCGGTAATGATTATTATTTTAGCTGTCATTGTCGGTGGAATTGTAGCTTCAATTATTTTACCGCTGTTCAGTATTTACAGTAATTTCTAAGCTAAAAAAGGAGGTGAAGGACTTAAAAGAAGAGCTTGTAGTTGAAATTTTAGTTAATTTTTTAACAAAATGAGGAGGAATAAAAAATGAAGAAAATAAGAGATATTTTAAAAAGAAATGAAGGTTTTACTTTAATTGAGTTGTTAATTGTTATTGCTATTATTGGTGTGCTGGCAGCAATAGCTGTGCCGAATTTAACGGGATTGGGAGATGGTGCAAATGAAGAAGCTGTTAGGGCAAATATGAGAACTTTAGCTGTTGAAATTGAATCTCATAGGGCAAATGGTGATGAATTCAGTTTAGCAGATTATAATGGTTGGAATGAGTTAAATAATATGGATAGTATTTCAGTTAATAATAATGGTGAGAACACATATGATGGATACAAAATTGTAGTAGAAGAAAATAATGGTGACTTTTCATATACACTAAGTTCAGGAGGTCAAATCACAACAGGTGTAACTATTACTACTGGTGATTAATAAAATTAATGATTCTTTAAGTTTTATAATCTTAATTGGGAAGGGCGATTAATATTGAGTTTAAAAAATATAATTAAAGATATTAATCTTGCTCTTTTTATATTTATTACATCTTTAATTATTTATATAGTAAGATGTCATTTAGTAATGTTAGATGGTAAAGTAACACAATTTTGGGGCAGTTTCATTAATCTTGATTTCTATTCATACTACAAAATGATATTTTTCTTAACTGCCTCATTTTTTCTTTTAATTACTTTTCTTAAATATGTTGATTTAAACGGAATCAAAAAGACAAATTATTATATTCCAGCAGCTGTTTACAGTATTTTCGCAGTTTTGTCTTCATTTAAGGCAGAATATAAAGAAATAGTGATTAAGGGGTTTCCTGATCGCTATGAAAATATATTTGTTTTACTGGGATATTTACTGCTGGTGGTAGTGGCAGTTAATATAGTTGACAATAAAAAATCATTTAAACTGATTTTAAAAGCTCTATTTATATCAGCTTTTATTTTAGCTATTCACGGCATACTTCAGTTTTACAACTATGATTTACTGGCAACTGAATTTGGTAGAGATTTAATTACACCTGATGGACTTGAGTTTTTTGTAGACCGTCTGAGCTTTATTGGTAAAAGAGTTATTTATTCAACAATGTATAATCCTAATTATGTGGGAAGTTATGCTTCAATGCTGGTTATTTTAGTTTTAGGTTTATACAGCAGTTCGCAGGATAAGAAAAAAACATTTCTATTAGGAATATTCAGTACTTTATTATTTGCTTTTTTAATTGGTTCTCGTTCCAGAGCTGGTTTTATGGGTTTTATTGCTGGAACAGTAATTATATTATATATGCAGCGGCAGTTTTTAAAAAAGCACTGGTTGAGAATTTTTATTATTTTTACTGCTTTTACTTTAGTTTTTATTATTATGAATGCCAGAAGTTTAGATGAAATTTTTAGTGATGTTCTATTTCCCAAAACTGAGCAGGAAAAATATCTAGAAGGGGAGATTTTGCCGCCAATAACAGAAGTGAGTTCTGAAGCTGGTAAATTGAAATTAAAAACAACTGAAGCAGAATTTGAGATAATAATGGCTTCAGATCAGATTGAATTTTTGAATAAACAGCCGATCAATGTTTACAACTCAAAAGATGAAGTTAAAGAAATTATTTTTAAGGGTAAACAATATCTTCATCACAGCTTTCAGATAAATGAAAAGGAAAATTATCTAATCTGGAATTATGGTGCTAAGAGTGCCCAGTTTTATTATCAGGATGGGCAGATTTTAATGGCAGGAATGCATAATAATTTATATCCTTTAAAGAAAGTTGAAAGCATTGGCTTTAAGGGTTATGAAAGATTGGGTTCATCCAGAGCTTATATCTGGTCACGCACTTTACCATTACTAAAAGATACAATTTTTATTGGTCATGGCCCTGACACATATGCAATGTATTTTCCCCAGGAAGATGTTATAGGAAAACTTAAATTTTTTAGTAATCCTAAAATTATAGTTGATAAACCCCACAATTTATATTTACAGATAGCTGTTAATACAGGAATTATTTCATTATTAGCTTTATTATATTTATGGGGGAATTATATATTTTCGTCATTTGTTTTGTATAAGAATAGTGATTTAAGCAGCTGGAAGAATAGATTGGGAATTGCATTAATGGGAGCAGTAACTGCTTATTTAACAGTTGGATTTTTTAATGATAGTGTTATATCTGTAGCACCAGTTTTCTGGATTATACTGGGGTTAGGTATTTCTCTTAATTCACTGGTAAAAGAAGAAAAGTTTTAAATGGAGGACAAATTTATGAGTTTTAAAAGACTAAGAAAACAGGCAGGATTTACTTTAATTGAGTTATTAATTGTAATAGTTATTTTAGGAACTTTAGCCTCAATAGCTCTTCCAAATCTGACTGGCTTAATAGAAGATGCCAGAGTTGAAGCTGTAACTTTTAATACCAGAACTTTGTTAACAGAGATAGAAGTATATAGATTTAAAGAAGGAACATATCCTACTGCTGCCAATACTTCAACTTTTATTACTAATTTTAGAGATGAATTTAATGCATTAGATAGTATAGTTCAGGAAATAGGAATAGAAAGTTATGAACCATATCATTATAACAGTGATGGTGATAGTTTTGTTTTTTCAGTTAAACTCCCAGGTGAAAGTGAAACTGAATATGTAGGTATTAAATCTAACGGTGATTTAGAAGAAGGTTTAAACAGTCATTTAAATTTAGAATAATTATTTAAATATATAAAATGAATGGAAGGTTTATATGATATTTTTATTATTTATAACAGGATTGGTAATTGGTAGTTTTTTAAATGTAGTTATTTATAGACTGCCGACAGGGAAATCAATTATTTATCCACCATCGCACTGTCCAGACTGCGAACATAAGTTAAGCCCGCTGGAACTAATTCCAGTTTTAAGTTATATCTTTTTAAGAGGGAAATGCAAAAACTGTAAAGCAGATATTTCAATCAGATATCCTATTATCGAATTGTTAACCGGAATTATATTTATTATAAATTATATTTATATATCTGATTTAATCATATTAGCTGCAGGTTTAGTATTTTCGTCGCTGATGATAGTACTGACAATGATTGATTTTGATCATCAAATACTTCCAGATCAATTAACTCTTGGTGGCCTTGTAGCAGGATTAAGTTTTAGCTTTTTTAGAACTGATATAACTTTTATTTATTCTTTATTGGGTATTTTAGCAGCTGGAGGTTTACTATTTTTAATAGCTTTTTTAAGTAAAGGTGGTATGGGTGGAGGAGATATCAAAATGATGGCAATGGTTGGTAGTTTTACAGGGCCAGTAATTGCTGTAACTGCAGTCTTTTTAGGTGCTTTAATTGCTTTGATGGCCCATCTACCTGGTGTTATTTCTGGAAAAACTGGTATGAAAACTAAATTACCTTTTGGACCATTTTTGGCTGTGGCTTCTTTAATACTTTGGTTTTATTCAGAAGAACTATTTGCTATGTATTTATCACTTATTTTTTAATGAGAGGAGAAGCCTAAATGAAGATTTTAAAAAATAATCAAGGATTTACATTAGTAGAAGTTATATTAGCTTTTACAATAATAATTCTCTTAATTACAACATTTGCTGGGGCTGTTCTTGTTGGATTTAGAAGTGAAAGAACTACCAGAAATATAGATCTGGCTTCTTCAATGTCTGCAAGTATACTTGATTATTTAGCTAACTCTAAAAATCTGAAAAATATTATAAATTCAGATGGAGTTGATCTAATCAGTGGAAGTTATTCAAGTGATATAAGGAGTTTTATAGAAGATGATTTAGATACTGTTTCGCCTTCTATAATACAGCAACAACTTTCAGATATTTTTGATGATCATATAGCTAATAATAGATTTAATTATTTAGAAAAATCAGAAATAGAAATTTCTGAATCAGAAGTTTCTGATGATTTAGATTTATATAACATTAAATTAACTATTTTTTGGGAGGAAGAGCAGGGGGAAGGGACATACGAAATCGAAACAATGATGGGTGCTGATTAAAATGAAAAATAATAGAGGGTTTACTTTAGTTGAAGTGTTAATTACCTTTACAATCTTATTAATAGTTCTGACTTTGATGGCTGCTATTTTAGTTCAGTCATTTGATATTTTTAGAGATAGCACAGAGCGGGTTAGTAATAATCGTTTAACCCAAATTATGATTGAAGATATTACTCAGAATATTAGAGAATATAAATATTTTGATTTTACTACTCCTGATACTTGGAAATTTTGGTATGATGAAATTGATAAAGATGCTGAAAATGCAGATTTTGTAATTCTAAAAAATACTAATAAATTAGAATTAAAAAAGAAAGTAGCTGAAAATCTACCTTTAAATAAAGAAAGGGCTCTAACCAATTTAGTAGAATTTAAGTTAAAAAATTATGCAGGTGAGAAAATTATTCTTTATAAAAGATACAAAGATGGAACTGGTATAATCAAATTTAAAAATGGAACCACAATAGTTTTTGAAGATGACAAGATAAAATTCACTGATGATATTAAAATAAAATATGTAGATAGTAGTGGTAATAATAAAGAAAAAACTTTTACAGGTGGTACCGAAATAAGGCTTATTGAAGGTAATGAGATAAGATTGGAAGATAACACAAAAATAAATCGAGATAATGTTAGAAAAATTATTGTTGATGGTATAGAAATTGATTTTAATAACAATGCATTTGAATTTGAGATAAGAGTAGATTTAGGAAATGGTAATGTTATTGAAGAATTAAAAACTGTATATCCTCGTAACTTTAGTTTCTGGAGGTGATCATTATGAAAAAAAATATTAAAAATAATGACGGTATAGCTTTAGTAATGGTTATTTTATTATTAGCTTTGGTTGGAAGTTTAGCTACTGCTATGATGCTTATGTATTCTTCAAATATAGGTTTAGTACAGGATGCAGCTGCACGCAGTCAGGCATTTTATGCAGCTGAAGGTGGAGCAAATTATCTTGATTTAAAGTTAAATAAATTTTATCAAGATAATATTGCTGGTAAAGGTTTTTTTTCAGCTGAAAAAATTTATAAAGAGCTGCAGAAATTGCAAAGCCAATTTGAAGATGATTTAAATATTGCGGGTTATGGTATTACTATTGAATTTAATCCACATTCTAATTATGAAGAAAATAATATTTATATCTATGAAATTACAGCTGATAATGGTAATGAAAGTGAGACTATTAGAGTTGAATATTTAATTGAGCATTTAATTGATTATTTTAAATATTCTAGATTTGCAAATAAAATTAATCTCAATGGGTATAATCGATTTTATAATGTAGATGATCACAGTTTTGGAACTGCTGAAGTTTTATATAGTAAATGGTCTAACAGTTCCTCTTATTTTGAGGGAGAATTAGTAGTCCATGATAATAAGGTTTATGTCAGCAAAGGTGATTATTCTGCAGGTGAAGCAGTAGAACCTGGAGAAGATAACTGGCAGGATAACTGGATGATTGATAATTCTTTTAAAGAATGGAATAATGATAAGATTTATAGATCACGAGAAAAAGTGATTTATGATAACGAAATTTATACAAGTAAAGTTAATGATAATGAAACACAACCGGATCCTGATAATCCTAATAATGATTATTGGGAAATAAATGATCCAGATATATCAAAAGTAGGACTTGCTAAGGGAAAGGTTGATTATAATCAAACATCACTTCCTGATCCGAAAGATTATGATTATCAAGAAAAAATTGTAGAAGAATTTAAGAGAAGATTAGATGAAGAAGGCGGCTACACTTATGAAGATGATCAGGGAAGTTATAGTAATTGGAGTAATCAATCTTATTCTGTTGGTACAAAAATTAATTATAATGGTAAAGTGTATAAGGTTGCTAAAGATAATTATCGTACTGTTTTTGGAATACCGATATATAAAATTCCTCAGCCTGAACCACAACCTGATTTAGAACCTGATTCAGAGGATTATAATGGTTGGAGAGATTATTGGGTAGAAATGAATGCAGGTCAGGCTTTTATAGATGACAATAACCAATTTTACAATGATGGAAATTATATTTACATTGATGGAGATTTGACACCTAATGTAGCAGCAAGTATGGATTTTTCAAAAGCAGATGATGTACTTCATATTTTAGTTGATGGAGAAATAAGTCCTTATGCAAATCTTTCTCTTGATGGAAATGCAAATATAATTTTTTATACAACTGCTGAGACAGTTTCGTTTGAAAATGGTCATATTACTATGCCTTGGGAATCTGATATTAATTTAGCATATTTTGCTCCTTTTGCAACTTATACAAGTAATGATTTTAGTGGTGGTTATGCTTCTTCAATGATATTTAATGAAATAAATTATACAGATCAGGATATTTCAAGTGTTAAAACTTACTCTGAAGATAATCCTCTAAGGGGAAGTATAGATCCTGGTATAGCAGATTTAACAAGAGTTCATGGTGGTAACTATAGCTATAATAGTGATAAAACTGGTCCTATCAGATTAGACTGGAGCGTAATTAGATAAATAAAATAGAAGGGAGATGAATTATATGGCAGTAAGTCCATTATCTTTAATCAAAGGAATAAAGTATGTTAGTCTTGATTTTGGACACAATAGTATTAAATATTTAAGCAGCAGAGCAAAAAATGGCAAGCTAAAGCTGCTTGCATCTGGTAGGAGAGAATTACCTCCTGGAACAATTAAAGATGGTAAGATTATCGATACTCATCTTTTAACAAAAATTATTGCAGATATTTTTAATGAAAAAGATATGAAACCAGGTGTTTTATTGGTTACACCAGCTTCTGGACAGGAGTTTGTTAGAAATCTTAAAATGCCTAAAATGCCTGAAGATGAGTTAAAAGAGGCCTTGGTCTGGGAGGTTCAGGATTTTATGGATATTGAGGTGGAAAAAATTGCTTTAGATTATATTATTATAAACGAGGAAAATGATCAGTATGAGCTTTTAGTGACAGGGATATCAAAAGATATTCTTAATGGTTATTTAGAGATATTTGATAATAATATGTTGAAAGTTGAGGTTTTCAATTTGGAAGATATGGCATTAATATCTCTACTAAGTAAAGATAAAAGATTAGAAAAACCAGCTTTAATTTTAGATGTTGGAGCTAGGAGTTCTAAAATTTTAATTGCTGCTGAAAATAAGTTTTATCTCAGTCGAGAAGTAGATACTTCAGGCGATAATTTTAGTAATTTATTTTTGAATGAAGAAAAAAGTCATGAAGAGGCTGAAATTGAAAAGAAAAAATTTGAGTTTTTTCCTGAGCAGGCAGAAGTTGAAGAAAAAAAATTTGATTTAATGCTTACAGATATTGACACTGCTGAAACAACACAGAAACGGGTAAAAGAGTTGGTAGATGAGATAATTTTTGAGATAAATCGTTCTTTAGAATATCATAATGAGAGAAATAAAGAAAATCCTGTTGAAAATATCTATTTAACAGGTGGCGGCTTATTATTAAATGGATTAACCAGCTATTTTAAAGAGCAGATAGATTATAAAATATCGATTATCGACCCCTTAAAAGAATTTGATTTCAAGAATGATGTCAAACAGATCAATAAACATTTTATGGCAACTGCCGCTGGTACTATTATTAGTGAGGTGATGCATAATGAGAGTTAACCTCCTTGAAAAAGATGATGGTGTAAAAATTGAATGGATGGAAATTGTAGTTGTCTTATTAATATTTTTAATTATTGCAGTACCAGCCTTAAATTATTATTTTAATTATTTAAAGGTTCAAAATCTTGAAAAACGCAGAAACGATTGGGAAACAAGATTAGAAGTGCTGCGTCCAGAGAAAGAATATTATTTTCAGTTAGAAGATGAAATTGCTAATTTTAAACTCCCAGAAAAAGTTGAACTAGAAAAATATACTACTGCACCATTTTTTATAGAATTTGCAAAAATAATTGGTGATAATATTACTTTTAATCGTTTAGATTACAGCAGAGGACAGATTCAAATTAATGGTAATGCTGAAACTATTAGATCATTATTAGATTTTAGTTCGCGTATTTTTAATTCAGATATTTTTTCTATTATTTCTTTAGAAAGGTTTAGAAAAAATGATAGCTTAGAATTTAATTTAATTGTGGAGCTAGATAATAAAGATAGAGGGGTGATTTATAATGAGTAATTTGTCTAAAAGAGAAAAAATACTACTTTTTATTTTATTTGTCACAGTAGTAATGGCTGCTTATTATTATTTGCTCTATCAACCTATCAAAGCTCATCAGCAGGATTTAGAAAATCAGATTACAAATATTCAAAGCGAATATACAGCTGTATTGAATAAAGTAAATCAAATTAAGATTGTAACACAAAAACATTAAGCATATTCAATCTAAACTAAGCTTTTAAATCTAAAAATTAGTTCTCAACAACAAAAAAATTGAATATCACAGA